>NZ_JBXAFF010000001.1:0-259522 GCF_058792815.1 Microbacterium sp. MPR-TSA4 | reverse complement strand
GCCCCCGCCCGGTCGTTAAGCGAGGAGCGCAGCGACGAGTCGAAACGCCCCGCCCCGTCCCGTCCTCAACTGCAAGGCGGGCTGCCCGGCACGCCGCCTCCGCGGGGGATGCGGCGGCGTGTCGCGCGGCATCCCTTGCATTTCGGCTCGCGCCTAGGTCACGCCACGCGCCACGCCCACGCCCCACGCCCCCGCCCCCGGTCGTTGAGCGAGGAGCGCAGCGACGAGTCGAAACGCGGTGTCAGCGGGCGTAGCGCTCGACGAACGCGCGCAGGAGGGCGCCCGTGTGCACGACGGGAAGCCGCCGCACGGCCGCGAGCGTGAGGTCGAGCTCGCCGGGGCCGAAGTAGCCGTAGTCCGCGTAGGCGCGGATGCGTGTCGAGATGCCCTCGACGTCGCATTCCGGGTGGAACTGGGTGGCGTACACGTTCCGGCCCACCCGGAACATCTGCACGGGGCACGCCTCGCCACGCACGAGCAGGGTGGCCGACTCCGGCAGTCGCGAGATCGCCTCCTTGTGCCCGACGAACGCGGTGAACCCGTCGGGCAGCGTCGCCAGCAGCGGGTCGTCGCGCCCGGCATCCGTCTTCTCCACCTCGATCACACTGATCGGCTCACGGTAGGTGCCGTCGATCACCGCTCCCTGGTGCGCGCCGACCGTGCCGACGCCGTAGCAGGCGCCGAAGAACGGGAAGTCGCGGGCCACGACCTCGTCGAGGAGCCCCGCGATCTCCGCTTCGACCCGCCGCTGCACGGGGGACTTCTTCTCGATCGGGTCGGAGGCGTTGAAGGGGCCGCCGCCGACGAAGACGCCCGAATACTCGTCCAGATCGACCTCGCCGAGGGGCCCCGCCTCCATCCGCACCCGGACCAGCTCGTTCGCCGACAGTCCCGTGAAGCGGAGGAAGAGGGCGTACTCCTCGTCGGCGGGCAGATCCTCGGCCCGCGTCGCCAGCAGCAGGAACGGCTTCATCGCCGGCCCTGCTCGATGTAGGCCGTGATCGCCGCGAGCGTCGCCGCGACGGCGGGGTTGCGCGGGCCCTCGTCGCGCGCGACGGCCCAGTACGCGAGCGGGTGCGCGTAGGCGCCGTCGAGCACGCGCACGAGACGGGGGTCCGCATCGCCGAGGAAGTCGGGCAGGATGCCGACGCCCGCCCCGGCCGCGGTCGCCTCGACATGCGCGAAGACGCTCGTCGAGCGCACCGACGCGGGGGAGTCGGGCAGCTCCTGGAGGGCGCGATCGAGCTCATCGACCTGCAGCGAGCTCTCCACGTAGTACACGAGCGGGTGGGCGGAGAGGTCGGCGACGGCGGCGGGGGTGCCCTGCGCGGCGAGGTAGTCGGGGGCGGCGTACAGACGCAGCGCGTAGGAGCACACCGGCGTCGCGTACGCGCGCAGCACCTGCGGCCGGCCGACGACGATCTCCAGGTCGACGCCGGAGCGGTTCTGGCGCACACGCTGCGTCGCCGACAGCAGCTCCACCGCCAGCTGGGGGTGCTCGCGTCGGAGCGCGGTCATCGCGGGCGCCAGGAACACCGACGTGAAGGCGTCGGGGGCGGAGATGCGCACCATGCCGTGCACGGCGTCGGCGTCGTCGCCGTCGACGAGCTCCCGCAGCGAGGCCTCGATGCGCTCGGCGATGGTCACCGCGCGGTGACCGAGGTCGGTGACCTCCCATCCGCCCACCGTCCGCACGAGCACGCGCCCGCCCATCGCGCTCTCCAGCGCCGCGATCCTGCGGGAGACGGTCGAGTGGTTGACGCCGAGCACCTCGGCGGCGGCGGTGTAGCGGCCGAGGCGCGCGACCGAGAGGAAGGTCATCAGCGCATCCAGGGGCGGGTCGGGGGGAGCGAGGGGCATGCCGACGAGTGTGCACCAATGCACACCAGTGGTGCAAGTTTGCCGCTGACGTGTGCATTGATCGATGATTCGTGGCTGCCTACGCTGACGGTGGCGGCCCTCGAGGACGACGGCCGCCGCCCGCGACGACGACCGTCGCCGGTCGAAGGGAGCTGTCATGTCCACGATCGCCTTCATCGGACTCGGCCACATGGGCGCCCCCATGTCGGCCCACCTGGTCGCCGCGGGCCACACCGTGCGCGGCGTCGATCTCAACCCCGCGGCCGCGGCGTCCGCCGCCGAGCGCGGGGTGCAGATCGTCGCGTCCGTGGCCGCGGCGCTCGACGGCGCGGATGCCGCGATCACGTCCCTCCCCAAGCCGGAGCACGTCCGCGCCGTGTACGGGGGGGCCGACGGCATCCTCGCGCACGCGGCGGCATCCACTCTTCTGCTGGACACCTCCACCGTCGATGTGGAGACCTCCCGCTGGTGCCACCGGGAAGCCGCGGACCGCGGTCTCGCTTTCGTGGACGCGCCGATCTCCGGCGGCACCGCGGGAGCCGAAGCGCACACGCTGACCTTCATGCTCGGGGGCGACGCCGCCGACGTGGAGCGGGCCCGGGGGATCGTGGCGCCGATGGCGGGCAACGTCATCGCCTGCGGCGAGGCCGGTGCGGGTATCGCCGCGAAGCTCGTGAACAACATGATGCTCTTCATCTCGGTCATGGCGGTGTCGGAGGGCTCTCAGCTCGCGGAGCAGCTGGGGCTCGACCCGCAGGTGTTCTGGGACGTCGCCCGCGTCTCGTCCGCCGACTCGTGGGCGCTGCGCACCTGGTACCCGGTGCCGGGCATCGTGGAGAAGGCGGCCGCGAACAAGAACTTCGACGCCACGTTCTCCGTCGACCTCGCCCGCAAGGACTGCGGCCTGGCCGTGCAGGCCGGCGACGACACCGGCGTGCACCTGCCGGCGGCGCGTCTCGCGCTGAGCCAGCTCGACGAGCTCATCGCCGAAGGACTCGGAGGCAAGGACTGCACGCTCGTCGCGCGCTTCGCCTCGCCGGACGGCACCCTCCGCGGCTACGACCCGGCGCGCGACGGCGCGGCCGCCGTGGCCTGACCCCCGTACCTGCCCGCCACCGATCCCGAGAGAGCATCCTCATGAGCATCGCCTCCACCGCCTCGTCCACCGCCTCGTCCACCGCCGGGACTCTCACCGCCATCCCGCACGTCGTCGGCGGCGCGCGCGTCACCGGCGACGGTCGGACCGGTCCCGTCTTCAACCCCGCCACCGGCCGGCAGACCGGAGAGGTCGCCCTGGCCTCGGCCGCCTTCGTGCACGAAGCGGCGCGCGTCGCCGCGGCCGCGCAGCGCGGATGGCGCGACACCGGTCTCGGCAAGCGCCAGCAGGTGATGTTCCGCCTCCGCGAGATCGTCGCGGCACGCGCCGAAGAGCTGGCGCGCCTCATCACCGCCGAGCACGGCAAGACGGTCGACGACGCGCTCGGCGAGGTCGCGCGCGGACTCGAGAACGTCGAGTTCTGCACGAGCCTCATGCATCACCTCAAGGGCGACTACTCCGAACAGGTCGCCTCCGGCGTCGACGTCCATCAGGTGCGCCAGCCCGTCGGGGTCGTCGCGTGCATCACGCCGTTCAACTTCCCGGCGATGGTTCCGCTGTGGATGGTGACGACGGCGATCGCCGCCGGCAACGCGGTCATCCTCAAGCCCAGCGAGCGCGACCCCTCGGCCGCCGTCTGGCTGGCCGACGCGTTCGCGGAAGCCGGTCTTCCCGCCGGCATCCTCAACGTCGTCCACGGCGACAAGGAAGCCGTGGACGCCATCCTGGACGATCCGATCGTGCGCGCCGTGTCGTTCGTCGGCTCGACGCCGATCGCGAAGTACATCTACGCGCGGGCCGCCGAGAACGGCAAGCGCGTGCAGGCGCTCGGCGGGGCGAAGAACCACATGATCGTCATGCCGGATGCCGACCTCGACGCCGCCGCGGATGCCGCGGTGTCCGCCGCCTACGGCTCGGCGGGGGAGCGTTGCATGGCGGTCTCGGTCGTCGTGGCGGTCGGCGACGTCGCCGACCCGCTGATCGCGAAGGTCGCCGAGCGCATCGGCGGACTCGTCGTCGGCGACGGCACCGACCCCGACAGCGACATGGGGCCGCTGATCACGCGCGACGCCCTCGACCGCGTGAGCGGGTTCGTGGCGGGCGCCGCCGGCGAGGGCGCGCGCGTCGTGGTCGACGGCCGCGACCTCTCCGTCGACGCGGATGGGTTCTTCATCGGCCCCTCGCTCGTCGACGGCGTCACGCCCGGGATGCGCGTCTACGACGAGGAGATCTTCGGCCCGGTGCTGTCGGTGGTTCGCGTCGCGAGCTACGACGAGGCGGTCGCCCTGGTCAACGGCAACCGCTACGCGAACGGCACGGCGGTGTTCACCCGCGACGGCAAGACGGCGCGACAGTTCGAGTACGACATCGAGGTGGGCATGGTCGGGGTGAACGTCCCGATCCCGGTCCCGATCGGCGCCTTCTCGTTCGGCGGCTGGAAGGATTCGCTCTTCGGCGACACGCACATGTACGGGCCGGAGGCGTTCAACTTCTACACGCGTCGCAAGGTCGTCACCACGCGCTGGCCCGACCCGAGCGAGAGCCAGATCAGCCTCGGCTTCCCGACGCACTGAGCCCCCGGCGATAGGCTGGGAGTCCACATTCCGCTTCATCGTCGGAGGTACACCATGGCGATCGCACGACTGCACGGAGGCCCGCTCGACGGGCAGGTCCTTCCCCTGGACGACGAGAGCCAGGACCGCCTGATCATGCCCTACAGCGAGACCCAGATCGTCTACGAGCGCGCCGGGGCCGCGGAGAACACGGGCGAGGGCGACGGCCCGACGTCGGCCGACTTCCACTTCGTCGAGGCCGAGGACGACATCGATCCCGACCCCGACGGTCGGGACGAGTGAGCACGGAGCCCTCCCGCTCGCTCGAGATCGAGCTCACCTTCGACGTCCACGGCGACACCCCGCTGCCCGACCTGTCGGGTCTGCCGGGTGTCGCCGTCGTCGACGGTCCGGATCGGCGCGAGCTCGACGCCCGCTACCTCGACGTCGAGGGCTACGCGCTCGGTCGCGCCGGCTATGCCGTCCGTCGCCGCACGGGAGGTCCCGACGCCGGCTGGCACATCAAGGGGCCGAAGGGGGCCGACGGCGGCCGCATCGAGACGCACTGGCCGCTGGACGGCGCCGGCTTCGACGACATCGCGGTTCCGGATGCCGTGGCATCCGCCGTCGCACACCTCGTCCCGGGGGCTCTCGCGCCCATCGCGCGGATCCGCAACGACCGCCACGCCTATCTGCTGCGCGACGCCGACGGCGGCGTCGTCGCCGAGTTCGTCGACGACCACGTGATCGCCACCGATGAGCGCCGGCGCGTGGAGACCACGTGGCGCGAATGGGAGTTCGAGCTCGGCCCCGCGGCGCCGACGGCACCCGCCGCCCGCGCCGCCCTGCTCGCGGCCGCCGCCGCCGCGGTCACCGTCGCGGGCGGCCGCCCCGCGGCATCCGACTCGAAACTCGCCCGCGCGCTGGGTCTCTGACGCGCCTTCGTCCGTCCCGTGTGGGCGGTATCGCGCCGCGATCGCGACATCGCGGGACGGACGAACGCGCACGGATGCCGGAAACCACTGACGCCGCCCCCGGCTTCGGATGGGGCGGCGTCAGTCGCAGGAGTCAGCGTACTCCTGGGCTCACAGGTTGATCATGTGACCGGCGAGGCCGTGGAAGGCCTCCTGGAGCGCCTCCGACAGGGTCGGGTGGGTGTGCACGTTGCGCGCGAGCTCGAGGGCCGTGAGGTCCCACTTCTGCGCCAGCGTCAGCTCGGGCAGCAGCTCCGACACGTCGGGGCCGATGAGGTGGCCGCCGACGAGCTCGAGGTGCTCGGCATCCGCGATGAGCTTCACGAAGCCGACCGGCTCGCCCAGGCCGTGGGCCTTGCCGTTGGCCATGAAGGGGAACGTCGCGACCTTGTACTCGCGGCCGGTCTCCTTGTACTGCGCCTCGGTGTAGCCGAACGAGGCCACCTGCGGCGAGCAGAAGGTCGCGCGCGGCATCATGCGGTAGTCGCCGAGCGCCATGGTCTCGGCGCCGCCGATCGTCTCCGCGGCCACGACGCCCTGCGCTTCCGCCACGTGGGCGAGCTGCAGCTTGGCCGTGACGTCGCCGATGGCGTAGATGCCCTCGACGTTGGTGCGCATGAAGTCGTCGATCTCGATGGCACCGCGGTCGGTGAGCTTCACGCCCGTGTTCTCCAGGCCGAAGCCCTCCACGCGGGGGGCGAAGCCGATCGACATGAGCACCTTGTCGGCCTCGATCGAGCCCTGCGCACCGCTCTTGTTGTCGGTGTAGGTGACCGTGACCTTGTCGCCGCTGTCGACGACCGACTCGACCTTGGTGGAGACGAGGATGTCGACGCCCAGGTTCTTGTACTGCTTCGCGATCTCCTTCGAGACGTCCGCGTCCTCGTTCGGGAGGGCGCGGTCGAGGAACTCGATGATCGTGACCTTCACGCCGTAGTTGGTGAGGACGTAGGCGAACTCCATGCCGATGGCACCGGCGCCGACGATGACGATCGATCCCGGCAGGTCGCGGGTGAGGATCTGCTCCTCGTACGTCACGACGTTCTCGCTCAGCGTCACGCCCGGCAGCAGGCGCACGGTGGAGCCGGTCGCGATGATCACGTTGTCGAAGGTGACCTCTTCGGTCGACCCGTCCGACTTCGTCACGGTGATGGCCTTGGGGCCCGTGAAGGAGCCGCGACCCTCGAACTCGGTGACCTTGTTCTTCTTCATCAGGTAGTGGATGCCCTTGACGCGGCCGTCGGCCACGACGCGCGAGCGATCCCACGCCTTGCCGAAGTCGAGCGTGAACTCACCCGAGATGCCGAAGAACTCGGACTTGTGCTTCAGAGTGTGGGCGATCTCGGCGTTCTTCAGGAGCGCCTTCGAGGGGATGCAGCCGACGTTGAGGCAGACACCGCCCCAGTACTTCTCTTCGATGATGGCGACGGACTGGCCGAGCTGAGCGGCGCGGACCGCCGCGACATAGCCACCAGGGCCGGCACCGAGGACGACGACGTTGAAATGAGGCATGGTTCCAGCCTAGTCCTCGGGGGTGGGCGCGGACCGCCGCAGGAGCACCGCCACGAGTGCTCCGAGCGCCGCCGCCACGGCGATGCCGAGGACGATCCAGACCAGCACGGGAACGCCCCCGTCCGCCTCCGCCGACACCGCCGCGGAGGGCGAGGCCGCGGGAGTGCTCGGTGCCGTCTCCGACCCCGCCCCGGCGGTGCCGACCGTGAAGCTGTACTGGCCAGAGACGGGATGGCCGTCGCTGGACACGACGCGCCAGATCACGGTGACGGCGCCGCTGGCCGTGCCGGACAGCGGCTGCGTCAGTCGCGTTCCGTCGAGGCGGGGGTCGCCGTCGGTGAGCGAGGAGCCCGCGGCATCCGTCACGACGACCTCGGTGGCTCCCGGCTCGTCCAGCAGCACCCCGCTGAAGGTCATCGTGAGCTCGTCCGGCATCGCGTCCACCTGGGCGCCCGCGGCGGGGGAGGAGCCGATGAGCTCGTCGTGCGCCCACGCGGGCGTGGCGACGGCGAGCGACAACAGGCCCGCGAGCAGGGCGGAGAACGCGAGGGCGAGCGGGCGGAACGTGTGAACTCTGTGTGACATCACCCTCCTGAGCCTATCCGCGGGTGTCGCCGGGGCGCCCCGCGTCCTAGCATGGCGGCAGGCGGGCACGCCGCTCGCCGTGACCGGGAGGACGGTGCGTGATGGACGCCAGGATGATGGATGCCATGTCGGCGGAGATGACCTCGATGTCGGGCATGCCGGAGATGGATGCTGCCGTGATGCAGGCGTGTATGGACGCCTGCGCTGCGTGCGAGCAGGCGTGCACGATCTGCTCGGTGCAGATGATGGACGGGCACATGATGGACTGCGCCCCGGCCTGCATGACCTGCGCCGACATGTGCAACACGATGATGCGCGCGATGCTGCGGATGCCGGGGATGACGCCGGCGTCGATGATGGCGATGCTCGACGCCTGCATCGCGATGTGTCAGACCTGCATGGACATGTGCATGATGCACGCGGAGCAGAGCCCCGTGTGTGCGATGTGCGCCGAGGCCTGCCGGGCGTGCATGGATGCCTGCATGGCGGTCAAGGACGCCATGATGGCGGCCGCCTGAGCGACCCCGCTCTCCCGCAGAGGTCTAGAGGGGCAGGGCGTTGAAGAGGCGACCGCCCGCGTTCAGCACGTGGTAGCGGCGGTGGTACGCGACCGGTGAGCCGGTCGGGAGCTCCGCCGCAGCCCCGGCGCCGTTCCAGAGCTCGATGACGTCGCCGTCGAGCGAGGCCACGACGACCGTGCCGTCCGCATCGGCGTGCGTGACGATCGCGTCGACCCACTCGGTGGGCGTCGCGGAGACCAGGCGCGCCTGGATGAGGTGCACGGCGTGGCCCGGGGCGAACGAGGAGCAGGCTCCGCCCGTCGCGCACATGCAGATCGCGTCCTGACGCACCGGGGCGGGCGTGAGGCGGTTCTGCGGCGTGGACACGGGGTGTTCCTCTCTTCGGGCGCCGGCGCGGGAATGCGGAGGCGGTCGTGCCAGATTAGGTCGGTCCTCCCGCGGACGCCCGCTCGCCGTCACACGACGACACACGGGGCGCCCCGGATGCGGGTCGATCGACGAAACCGACTCGCGGTCGGGGGTTCGCAGCGCGAGCCGATCCGTTAGGGTGAAAGGGAAGGAGGCCATGGTGGAAGAGAATGCGCGAGACGCTGGTGGCAGCGGCATCCGACGCGACGCCGGGGACGGTGGTTCCGCCGACTCGACGCAGACGTTCGGCCATGACTCCGACCTCTCCTTCGTCCCGTTCGGCACCGATCTGACCGATGTCGAACGCGAGGCCATCGAGGCCCTCCCGGCTCGTGCGGGACTGCTGCTCGTGCGGTCGGGTCCGACCGCGGGCGCCCGGTACCTCCTCGACGCCGACGTCACGACGGTCGGCCGTCACCCCGAGGCGGACATCTTCTTCGACGACGTGACCGTGTCGCGTCGTCACGCCGAGATCACCCGCACCGGCAGCGTCTTCGAGCTGGTCGACCAGCGTTCGCTCAACGGCAGCTACGTCAACGGGGAGCGCGTCGACCGCGCCGTGCTCGTCGACGGGTCCGAGGTGCGCATCGGCAAGTTCCGGCTGAACTTCTTCGCGTCGCCCGTCGACCGTGCACAGGTGACGAGCGGGTGAGCCCGGCCGCATCGCCCCGTGGACGCGCGTCGTCCACGGGTTACCTCAGCATCGGTCAGGTCCTCGCCCGCCTCACCCCGGAGTTCTCCGACCTCAGCGCGAGCAAGCTCCGCTACCTCGAGGTCCAGGGGATCGTCACGCCCCTGCGGACGGAGTCGGGCTACCGCAAGTTCTCGCCGCTGGACGTCGACCGGCTGCGCACGGCGCTGACGCTGCAGCGCGACCACTACATGCCGCTGGCCCGCATCCGCGAGTACCTCGACGAACAGCAGCAGGGCGGGACGGTGGCGCCGCCCGCACCGGCGTCGATCGTGACCGCGCCGCGCCGCTACCGCCGCGACGAGCTGCTGCAGGCGGCCTCGGCGCCTGCAGCCCTGCTCAACGACGCCGTGCGGGCCGGCCTGGTCCCGGCTTCCGAGAGCTACGACGAGAAGGCCCTGGGCGTGCTGCGCGCACTCGTGGCGCTCGACGGCCACGGCATCCAGCCCCGACACGTCCGCGGCGTCCGCCAGGCCGCCGAGCGGGAGGTCGCGCTCGTGGAGAGCGCGTTGACCCCGCTGCTGCGGCGCATGGATGCCGCGTCTCGCGCCCGGGCGGGCGAGCTCGCCCCGGAGCTGCTGCGACGACTCGACGAAGTGCGGACGGCGTTCGTGCACGCGGCCCTCGACCGCATCGTGCCGTGACGCGCGCGCGACACGCCGCGGCCGTGGAAGCGGATGTCGTTGCCGCGGGCACGGTGCTGATCTACCGTGGAGGAAACGACAGAAAGATCGGTGGGAGGCGAGCATGACCGCGCACGACGATGCGCCGGGCGACATCCGGTTCGCCACCGACCTGCTGTTCACCGACGGCCTGCCGCAGATGGACGACGAGGTCGGCTACCGCGGAGCCGTCGCCGCCCGCGCGGCCGGCATCACCTACCGTCAGCTCGACTACTGGGCACGCACCGAGCTCGTGCAGCCGACCGTCCGCGGTGCGAGCGGCTCGGGATCGCAGCGGCTGTACGGCTTCCGCGACATCCTCGTGCTGAAGCTCGTCAAGCGCCTGCTCGACACCGGCATCTCGCTGCAGCAGATCCGCACCGCCGTCGATCAGCTGCGCGCCGCCGGCATCCGCGACCTCGCCGGGACCACCCTGATGAGCGACGGGGCGTCGGTGTACCTCTGCACCTCCAACGACGAGGTCATCGACCTCGTCAGCCGCGGTCAGGGCGTGTTCGGCATCGCGGTCGGCAAGGTGCTGCACGAGGTGGAGTCGACGCTGCTGGACTTCGACCCGCAGGCTCCCGACCCCGTCGACGAGCTCGCCGCCCGCCGCGCGGTCAAGTCCGCCTGAGACGCGTCGAGGCGGGGGAGTTCGACTCGCTGCGCTTCGACTCGCTGCGTTTCGACTCGCGCCTGCGGCGCTCGCTCAACGACCGGTGCGGCGCTCGCTCAACGACCGGTGCGGCGCTCGCTCAACGACCGGGTAGGCGCTCGCTCGACGAGCGGGCGGGTGAGGATCAGGCGCGCTGTTCGCCGGCGGTGATGCGGCCGGTGCGCATGACGCGGTCCAGCAGCGCGTCGAAGTCGCCCGCGAGCTCCTGAGCGGAGTCGCCGGGCCAGATGTGCAGCGGCTTGGCGGCGCCCTGGGCCTGCTGCAGCGAGGTGCGCTCCGGCAGCTGCGGCGAGAGCACGAGCGGGCCGAACATGTCGCGGAGCTCCTTGATGCGGAACTGGTGCTCGATCGACTGCGGGCGCACCCGGTTCACGACGATGCCCAGAGGCTGCAGTCGCGGCGAGAGGCCGCGGCGGATCTCCTCGATCGCGCGCAGCGCGCGGTCGGCGGCGGCGACCGAGAACAGGCCGGGCTCGGTGACCACGACGACGCGGTCGGATGCCGCCCAGGCAGTGCGCGTGAGCGCGTTGAGCGAGGGAGCGCAGTCGATGAGGACGAGGTCGTAGTCCGCCTCGATCGTCGCGAGGGCCTCCTCGAGCTTCCACACGTCGCGCACGCTGGGGTGCGGACCGTCGAAGTTGATCGCGGACGGGCTGCCGATCATCACGTCGATCGTGCCCGGATGCACCTTGGCCCACCCGCTGGAGGTGATGGCCTGACGGACCACCTTCTCCTTCGGATTGGCGAGCACGTCGGCGACGTTGAGGCGTCCCGCGACCTGGATGTCCATGCCCGTCGACACGTCAGACTGCGGGTCGAGGTCGACGACGAGAGTCCGCACTCCCCGAGCGAACGCCGCGGAGGCGAGGCCGAGAGTCACGGTGGTCTTGCCGACACCCCCCTTGAGCGAGGAGACGGAGAGTACGTGCACGAGGCTCTACGTTACCGTCCCCTAGGCTGTGAGGACACTCAGGCCCTCGTGAAAAGTGGGCCCGTCGGGGAATCAGGGTCTCTCGGCACGCGAGGGCCGCTCGGAGAAGAGGTGCGCATGTTCCGCAAGATCCTGGTGGCCAATCGCGGAGAGATCGCGATCCGGGCGTTTCGCGCGGCGTTCGAGCTCGGCGCGCGCACCGTCGCGGTGTACCCCTACGAGGACCGTTACTCTCTCCACCGTCTCAAGGCCGACGAGGCGTATCAGATCGGCGCCGCCGGTCAGCCGGTGCGGGCCTACCTCGACGTGGACGAGATCATCCGCGTCGCCAAGGAGTCCGGCGCCGACGCGATCTACCCCGGGTACGGATTCCTGTCCGAGAACCCCGAGCTCGCCGCGAAGGCGGCCGAGAACGGCATCGTCTTCATCGGGCCGCCGTCGCGGGCGTTGGAGATGGCCGGAAACAAGGTCACGGCGAAGGAGCACGCGATCGCCGCGGGCGTGCCCGTGCTGCGCTCGACCGCGGCATCCGACGACGTCGAGCTGCTCGTCAGCCAGTCCGACGGCATCGGCTTCCCCATCTTCGTCAAGGCCGTCGCCGGCGGTGGCGGACGCGGCATGCGTCGCGTGGAGAAGAAGGAGCAGCTCGCACCGGCCATCGCCGAGGCGATGCGCGAGGCGGACAGCGCGTTCGGCGACGCCCGGGTCTTCCTGGAGCAGGCCGTCCAGCGGCCCCGCCACGTCGAGGTGCAGATCCTCGCCGACAAGACCGGTGAGACCGTCCACCTGTTCGAGCGCGACTGCTCCGTGCAGCGCCGGCACCAGAAGGTGATCGAGATCGCCCCGGCGCCCAACCTCGCCGACGACGTCCGCGAGAGCCTGCACCGTCACGCGGTCGCGTTCGCCCGCTCGATCGGGTACGAGAACGCCGGCACCGTCGAGTTCCTGCTCGAGACGGCAGGCCCGCGGACGGGTGAGGTCGTCTTCATCGAGATGAACCCCCGCATCCAGGTCGAGCACACCGTGACAGAGGAGGTGACCGACGTCGACCTCGTGCAGTCGCAGATGCGCATCGCCGCGGGGGAGAGCCTCGCCGACCTCGGGCTGCACCAGGAGGACATCCGTCTGCGCGGAGCCGCCCTGCAGTGCCGCATCACGACCGAGGATCCGACGCAGGGCTTCCGGCCCGACACCGGCAAGATCACCACGTATCGCTCGCCCGGAGGCGCCGGTATCCGCCTCGACGGCGGCACCACCGCGGCCGGCTCGCAGGTCAGCCCGCACTTCGACTCGATGCTCGCCAAGCTCACGTGCCGGGGACGTGACTTCGCGGCGGCCGTCGTGCGCTCGCGGCGCGCTCTCGCCGAGTTCCGCATCCGGGGGGTCTCGACCAACATCCCGTTCCTGCAGGCGGTGCTCGACGACCCCGCGTTCGTGGCGGGCGATGTCAGTACGGCGTTCATCGACGAGCGGCCGGAGCTGCTGCGGGGGCGGGAGTCGAAGGACCGCGGATCGAAGATCATCGCCTGGCTCGCCGACACGACCGTCAACCGGCCGAACGGCGAGAACCCGCTGACGGTCGAGCCGGCGACGAAGCTGCCGCGCATCGACCTGTCGGCCGCGCCGGTCGCCGGCTCCCGCCAGCGCCTGCGCGAGCTCGGCCCCGCCGGCTTCGCCCGGGCCCTGCGCGAGCAGACGGCCCTCGCGGTGACCGAGACGACGTTCCGCGACGCCCACCAGTCGCTGCTCGCCACGCGCGTCCGCACGCGCGACCTCGTGACGGTCGCGCCCTACGTGGCCCGGTTGACCCCGCAGCTGCTGTCGGTCGAAGCCTGGGGAGGCGCCACGTACGACGTCGCGCTGCGCTTCCTGGGGGAGGACCCCTGGGAGCGTCTCGACGCGCTCCGACAGGCGCTGCCGAACGTCGCGATCCAGATGCTGCTGCGCGGACGCAACACCGTGGGCTACACGCCGTACCCCACCCGGGTCACCGACGCCTTCGTCCGGGAGGCCGCGGCATCCGGCGTCGACATCTTCCGCATCTTCGACGCGCTCAACGACGTCTCCCAGATGCGTCCCGCCGTCGATGCCGTGCTCGAGACGGGCATCGCCGTCGCGGAGGTCGCGCTCTGCTACACCGGCGACCTGCTCTCGCCGTCGGAAGACCTCTACACCCTCGACTACTACCTGCGCCTCGCGGAGCAGATCGTGGATGCCGGGGCGCACGTGCTCGCCATCAAGGACATGGCCGGGCTCCTGCGCCCGGGGGCGGCCGCGCGCCTCGTGCGCGCCCTCCGCGAGCGCTTCGACCTCCCGGTCCACGTCCACACCCACGACACGGCGGGCGGACAGCTGGCGACGCTGCTGGCCGCCGGCGCTGCCGGTGCCGACGCGGTGGATGCCGCGGCGGCCCCGATGGCGGGCACGACGAGTCAGCCGTCGCTGTCGGCCCTCGTGGCCGCCCTGGCCCACACGGAGCGCGACACCGGGCTCGACCTCGACGCGGTCTCCGACCTGGAGCCGTACTGGGAAGCCGTCCGCCATCTCTACCGTCCCTTCGAGTCGGGCCTTCCCGGACCCACCGGGCGGGTGTACCGCCATGAGATCCCCGGCGGGCAGCTGTCCAACCTCCGGCAGCAGGCGATCGCGCTGGGCCTGTCGGACGACTTCGAGCTGATCGAGGACATGTACGCCGCCGCCGACGCCATCCTCGGACGCGTTCCGAAGGTCACACCGTCGTCGAAGGTCGTCGGCGACCTGGCCCTCCACCTCGCCGCCGTCCGCGCCGACCCCGCCGACTTCGAGCAGAACCCGGAGAAGTACGACGTGCCCGACTCCGTCGTCGCCTTCATGGCCGGCGAGCTCGGCGACCTGCCCGGAGGCTGGCCCGAGCCCTTCCGCACCAAGGTGCTGCGCGGCCGTGAGGTGCGCACGGGGGTCACGGAGATCTCGCCGGAGGAGGCCGCCGCGCTGGATGCCGACTCGGCGACGCGACGCGCCACCCTCAACGGCCTGCTCTTCCCGGCGCCGACGGCCGCGTTCCGCGAGGTGCGCGAGACCTACGGCGACCTCAGCGTCCTCGACACCGCCGACTACCTCTACGGCCTCACGCCGGGAACCGAGCACGTCGTGCAGATCGAGCGCGGGGTGCAGCTCTACGTCGGGCTCGAGGCGATCGGCGAGGTCGACGACAAGGGCATGCGGACCGTCATGACGACCCTCAACGGCCAGTTGCGTCCCGTGTTCGTGCGCGACCGCGCGATCGCGGTCCAGACGCGTCAGGCAGAGAAGGCCGACACGTCGATCCCGGGCCAGGTCGCCGCGCCGTTCTCGGGGGTCGTGACCCTCGTGGCCGGGATCGGAGAGCGGGTGACGGCCGGGCAGCCGGTCGCCTCGATCGAGGCGATGAAGATGGAGGCGGCGATCACAGCGCCGGTCGACGGCGTCGTGGAGCGGTTGGCGATCGCGTCGCCGGCTCCCGTCGAGGCGGGCGACCTTTTGCTCGTCGTCCGACCCGCCGAGTAGCCTGGGTCGGGGGCGCGTGACGTCCCGCGAGCCATGGGGGTCGGGGATCGACCCGTCGATCGGGCGGCGACGCCGCGATCGTGCGGTCCTCACGAGGACCCCGAACCGGCCGACGCCCGCCGCGGTGACGGCCTGAATCTGGAGTGTGCATCCGTGCCTGACCGCAACGAGAACGCGACCGAGGACGTCGACAACGGCGTGCTGGAGACGTCTGCCGGCATCGACACGACGGGCATCGGCATCGTCGACGGTGCGACCGCTCAGGTGGATGTCGCCCTGCCCGTCGCGGCCGACGAGGACGACTACCTCGACGACGACGACGTCGTGCTGGACGACGACCTGACCTACGCCGCCGCCGCGGCTCCGGCGAGCGTCGAGGCTTCCGACCTCGTCGCCGACGACGAGATCCACGAGGCCGTCGTGGACGACGACGAGGACGACGACAACGAGGAGCACCCGTCGACGACGGCCGAGGAGCCGTCCGAGGCTCCGACGGTCGAGGACGCCGACGAGATCGCCGCCGTCACGGTCGCGGTCGCGGCATCCACCGATCTCGCGCATCACGAACGCGTGCGTCCGCGCACGTCCGAGGTGACGCTGCAGTCGCGCCGGCTGGGCGACTTCGAGGCGGGCCGCGAGAGCTCGGACCTGCTGACGGCCGACCGTCTGCTCGACCCCGCCCGCGCGACGCGGCCCGAGCCGGAGGGCACCTGGCAGCACCTGGTGTACACGCTGTCGGGGCGGCGCATCAACCTCGGTGACGGCAAGCGCGCCCGGGCGCGCAAGGATCTCGATCGCCGGATCGCGGCTCCGCTGCACGGCGGAGCCAAGTTCGTGCCGGTGCTCTCGCGCAAGGGCGGCGTCGGGAAGACGACCGTCACGACGCTGCTCGGGATGGCGCTCGCGGATGCGCGGGAGGATCGCGTCATCGCCGTCGACGCCAACCCCGACCGCGGCACGCTCGCCGAGCGCATCGGCCGCTCGAGCGGCAAGACCGTGCGCGACCTCGTCCGCGCCCACGCCGACGTGCGCGGGTTCAACGACATCTCGGAGATCGTCGCCCGCGACCACACCCGGCTCGACGTCATCGCGTCGGACACCGACCCGCACGTGTCGGAGGCGTTCAACGACTCCGACTACAACGCGGTCGCCGACGTCGCCGCGCACTTCTACTCGCTCGTGCTCACCGACACCGGCACCGGCATCGTCCACGCGGTCATGGGCGCGACGCTCGACCGCGCCGACCAGATCATCGTGGTCGCCGGATTGAGCGTCGACGAGGCGCGGCTCGCGTCGGAGACCCTCACGTGGCTGGAGAGCAACGGCTTCGCCGATCTCGTCCGCGGAGCGGTCGTCGTGCTCAATACGGCCCGCCCGGGGGCGCCGCTCGTGCGCGCCGACGAGCTCGAGGCGCACTTCGCCACCCGCGTGGGGCGCGTCGTGCGGATGCCGTACGACCCGCACATCGCGTCGGGCAGCGCCATCGTCTTCCGCGACCTGCAGCCCGAGACGCGGGCGGCCGCGCGCGAGCTCGCCGCGATCGTCGTCGAGAGCCTGCGTCAGCGGGCCGCCGCCTGATGGCCGTCCGGCCGATCCGCCTGTTCGGCGACCCGGTGCTGCGCGCACCCAGCGCGCCCATCGAGGTCGTCGACGACGGCATCCGCGGCCTCGTGCAGGATCTGCTCGACACCGTGGAGCTGCCGGGGCGGGCCGGTGTGGCGGCGCCGCAGATCGGCGTGGGGCTGCGCGCGTTCAGCTACAACATCGACGGCGACATCGGATACGTGCTCAATCCGGTACTCACGGACGTCGCCGGCGAGCCGCAGCTCGTCGGCGAGGGCTGCCTGTCGGTGCCCGATCTGTGGCACGACACGCTGCGCTACCCCTGGGCCCGCGTCGTGGGCATGGACCTCGACGGTGCCGAGCTCGTCCTCGAGGGGGAGGGGCTGATGGCCCAGGCGCTGCAGCACGAGACCGATCACCTCGACGGGATGCTCTACATCTCGCGTCTGAGTCCCGAAGAGCGCAAGATCGCGATGCGCCGGATCCGCGAGTCGAACTGGTTCTGACGAGGAAGGGGGCCCGTCGTGCGCGACCGGCCCCCTTCCTTGCGGACGCGACGCTCAGCCGAGCGAGACGTTCGTCGTGGTGACCGGCACGGTGTAGATGTCGTCGACGGCATCGGCGAAGTCGCTGAGGATGACGTTCCGCTTGATGCTCATCTTCGGAGTCAGGTGACCGCTGGCCTCGGTCCACTCCGAGCCGAGGATCGTGAACTTGCGGATCGACTCGGCGCGCGACACGTTCTTGTTCGCGATGTCGACGGCCCGCTGCACCTCCTCGCGCACCTTCGGGTTCTGTGCCGCCTCCGCGAGCGACATGTCGGCGGGCAGCCCGTTGTTGGCCAGCCACGTCGGCAGCATCTCGGGGTCGAGCGTGACGAGCGCCGAGATGAAGGGCTTCTGGTCGCCGACCACCACGACCTGCCCGATGATCGGGTTGGCGCGGATCGGGTCCTCGAGTGCGGCGGGGGCGACGTTCTTGCCGCCCGCGGTGACGATGATCTCCTTCTTCCTCCCCGTGATCGTGAGGAAGCCCTCGCTGTCGAACGAGCCGATGTCGCCGGTCTTGAACCACCCGTCGTCGAAGGCGGCGGCCGTCGCCTCGTCGTTGCGCCAGTACTCCTTGAACACGTTGATGCCGCGGACCTCGATCTCGCCGTCGTCGGCGAGGCGCACCCCCACGCCGGGGAGCACCGGACCCACGGTGCCGATCTTCGACTTCGTGGCGAGGTTCACGGTCGCCGGCGCGGTGGTCTCGGTGAGGCCGTAGCCTTCGAGGATCGTCACCCCGAGACTGTGGAAGAAATGGCCGAGACGTGGGCCGAGCGGCGCGGAGCCGGACACGGCGTAGGTGACGCGGCCTCCCATCGCCTCGCGGAGCTTCGAGTAGACGAGTCTGTCGAACAGGGCGAACTTGATCTTGGTGCCCAGCGGGATCTTCTTGCCGTCCTGCAGCAGGCGGGAGTGCTCGATCGCGGTGTGGGCCGCGGCGCGGAAGATCTTGCCCTTGCCGCCGGCCTCGGCCTTCTGCTCGGCGGAGTTGTAGACCTTCTCGAACACCCGGGGGACGGCCAGCAGGAACGTCGGCTTGAACGAGCCCAGCGCGGGCAGCAGCTGCTTCGTGTCGGGCTGGTGACCGGTCTTCACGCCCGCGTGGACGTCGAGGATCGAGATGAACCGCGCGAAGACGTGCGCGGTCGTGATGAACAGCAGCGTCGATGCGCCGCCCGGCGTGTTCATGACCTCGGCGAGGGCCTTCGCCGCGTTGCGGGACAGCTCCACGAAGTTGCTGTGCGTGAGCACGCATCCCTTCGGCCGTCCCGTCGACCCGGAGGTGTAGATGAGCGTGGCGATGTCCGAGCCCACCGCGATGCTCCGGCGGCGCTCGATCTCGGCATCCTCGATGCCCGTCCCGCCGGCGCGCAGCGTGTCGAGGTCGCCGTCGGCCATGGTCCAGACGTCGCGCACGAGGGGCACCTCCGACCGGATCTCGGCGATGCGGGCGGCGTGCTCGGCGGATTCGGCGATCACGGCGATCGCGCCGGAGTCGGAGAGGATCCAGCTGATCTGCGCCGCCGAGCTGGTCTCGTAGATGGGCACCATGACGGCGCCCGTGAAGAAGAGGGCGAAATCGACGAGCGTCCACTCGTAGGTGGTGCGGGCGACGAAACCCACCTTGTCGCCGGGGGCGATGCCGGCCGCGGCGAAGCCCTTCGACAGCGCGATCACTTCGCGCTCGAACGCGGCGGCGGTGATGTCGCGCCATCCGTCACCGTCGGGGACGGCGAAGAGCGCGAGGGACGGCGTGGCCTTCACCCGCTCGACGAGCAGGTCGGCGACATTGGCCTGCGGGTCTGCGGGCACGACCGCGGGGACTTCGAACTGTACGGCGCTCATGGGCGGCAACTCCTTCGGTACCGGGTGGCGTCGGCGATCGACGGCTGGAATCGAGTCTAACTGCTGGTGACACTCAGTCCCACAGTGGACAGGGTCCGTCCCAAAAGCACGGTCTGCCCGGACCGTAGGTCTGTCCTGTCCACACTAGACTCTCGGATGCCGTGCCGCCCGGGCCGGCCGGAAGGGAGCGCCGTGCTCAACGTCGGCATCGACATCGGCGGGACGAAGATCGCCGGAGGTGTCGTCGACGACACCGGTGCGATCATCGAGCGCACGCGCGTCGCGACGCCCGTCGACACCGGCGCCCTCGCCGAGGCGGTCGCGGCGATGGTCCACGACCTCGCGTCACGGCACGACGTCGGCGCGGTGGGCGTCGCCGCCGCGGGCTACATCGACCGCACGCGGTCGGTCATGCTGCACTCGCCGAACATCGACTGGCACAACGAACCGCTGCGCGCCGAGTTCGAGGCGCGGATCGGCCGTCCGGTCACCCTGGAGAACGACGCGAACGCCGCCGGCTGGGGCGAGTACCGCTTCGGAGCGGGCCAGGGATCGACCGACATGGTCATGGTCACCCTCGGCACGGGCGTCGGCGGTGCCGTGATCAACGACGGGCGACTGCTCATCGGCGCGAACGGCAGCGCCGCGGAGCTCGGCCACCTGCGCTTCGTGCGCGGCGGGCGCCCCTGCGGGTGCGGACAGAACGGCTGCCTCGAGCAGTACGCGTCCGGCCGTGCGCTCCAGCGGGAGCTGGGCGACATCGCCGACGGCGGCGGAATCGGCGCCCGGCTGGCCGCGCATCGCGGCGCGGACGGGATCGTCCCCGCGGCCGATCTCGCGCTCCTGCTCAGCGAAGAGGATGCCGGGGCGGTCGAGGCCGTGCGCCGTGTCGCCACGGCGCTCGGCGAGGCCTGCGGCGCCTTCCAGGCGGTGCTCGACCCCGACCTCTACGTCATCGGCGGTGGGGTGGCGGATCTGGGCGAGGTGCTGCTGGAGCCGACGCGGATCGCCTACGAGACGTCGCTTCCCGGCTTCGGCGATCGGCCGACCGCCCGCTTCACCGTGGCCACGCTCGGCAACGACGCCGGGCTCGTGGGCGTCGCCGACCTCGCGGGCCTGCGGAGCCGATGAGACGCCCACGCCGATGAGCGGGGGAGGAGCCTGATGTTCTACTGGGTCATGAAGTACATCGTGATCGGGCCGATCGTGAAGGCGATCTTCCGCCCGTGGATCGTGGGCCGCTCCCACGTGCCGTCCTCCGGTGCGGCGATCCTCGCGAGCAACCACCTGTCGGTGAGCGACTCGATCTTCCTGCCGCTCATGATCGACCGGCCCATGAGCTTCCTCGCGAAGAGCGACTACTTCACCGGGACCGGGCTGAAGGGCTGGGCCACCCGGATGTTCATGAAGGCCACGGGCCAGATCCCGGTGGATCGCACGGGCGGCAAGGCGTCGGAGGCCTCGCTGAACACGGGCCTGCAGGTGCTCGGCCGCGGCGACCTGCTCGGGATCTACCCCGAGGGCACGCGCAGCCCCGACGGCAAGCTCTACCGGGGTCGCACCGGTCTCGCGCGCATGGCGCTGGAGGCCCGTGTGCCCGTCATCCCCGTCGTCATGGTCGACACGGATGCCGTCATGCCCATCGGCCGATCCATTCCGCGCGTCGGTCGCGTCGGCATGGTGATCGGCGAGCCGCTGGACTTCTCGCGGTTCCACGGCATGGAGTCCGATCGCTACGTGCTGAGGTCGGTGACCGACGAGATCATGGTGGCCCTCCAACGGCTCGGCGAACAGCAGTACGACGACGTGTACGCGTCGACGGTGAAGGAGCGCGCGGCCCGCGCCTGATCTGCGCGAGCCGCCATGCCGCGGCCGAGCCGCCATGCTTCGGGCGGGCCGCGCGATGGCGGCTCGGCCGAAGGATGGCGGCTCGCGAAAGGGTGGCGGCGCGCGGGGCCGCGGCATCCTGGCGCGCCGCTAGACTGAGCGGATGCCCACCCTGCACGCCGATCTCGATCACTGGCGCACGCTCCCGATCAAACAGCAGCCCTCCTGGACCGACCTCGACGCCGTCGCGGCCGTCTCCGCCGAGCTCGCGACGCTGCCTCCTCTCGTCTTCGCCGGCGAGGTCGACAACCTGCGCGATCGCCTGGCCCGCGCCGCCTCCGGACGTGCGTTCCTGCTCCAGGGCGGGGACTGCGCCGAGACGTTCGCCGGCGCGACGGCGGAGCAGATCCGCAATCGCATCAAGACCGTGCTGCAGATGGCCGTCGTGCTGACCTACGGTGCGTCGATGCCCGTCGTGAAGATGGGGCGGATGGCCGGCCAGTTCGCCAAGCCGCGCTCCAGCGACACCGAGACCCGCGGCGACGTCACCCTGCCCGCGTACCGCGGCGACATCGTCAACGGCTTCGACTTCACCGAGGCCTCGCGCACCGCCGACCCCCAGCGACTGCTGAAGGGGTACCACACGGCGGCGTCCACCATCAACCTCATCCGCGCCTTCACGCAGGGCGGCTTCGCCGACCTCCGCGAGGTCCACAGCTGGAACAAGGGGTTCGCCCAGAACCCCGCCAACCAGCAGTACGAGCGTCTCGCCACGGAGATCGACCGCGCCATCAAGTTCATGGAGGCGGCGGGCGCCGACTTCGACGAGCTGCGCCGTGTCGAGTTCTACACGGGTCACGAGGGCCTGCTGATGGACTACGAGCGCCCCATGACGCGCATCGACTCTCGCACGGGCACGCCGTACAACACCTCGGCCCACTTCCTGTGGATCGGGGAGCGCACGCGGGAGCTCGACGGCGCCCACGTCGACTACTTCTCCAAGATCCGCAACCCCATCGGCGTGAAGCTCGGCCCGTCGACCTCGCGGGAGACGGCGCTCGAGCTGATCGACAAGCTCGATCCCGAGCGCGAGCCGGGCCGGCTGACCTTCATCACGCGCATGGGCGCCGGCAAGATCCGCGACGCGCTGCCGCCGCTGCTCGAAGCCGTCCGCGATTCCGGTGCCACCCCGCTGTGGGTCACCGACCCGATGCACGGCAACGGCATCACCACGCCCACCGGCTACAAGACGCGTCGCTTCGACGACGTCGTCGACGAGGTGCGCGGGTTCTTCGAGGCGCACCGCGCGGTCGGCACGTTCCCGGGCGGCATCCACGTCGAGCTCACCGGCGACGACGTCACGGAATGCCTCGGCGGATCGGAGCACATCGACGAGGCCACCCTCGCGACGCGTTACGAGAGCCTGTGCGACCCGCGTCTGAACCACATGCAGAGCCTCGAGCTCGCCTTCCTCGTCGCCGAGGAGCTCGAGAAGCGCTGACCGATCGCGTCTGGGCACGGCTGCCGTGCCCAGACGCGGGGTGAGCGCCCGAGCGCGCCGGCGTGCCGCCGCGCGTGCGTCAGCCCGTCGAGCGGACGGTGATCTTGGTGCCGGGCAGCTGCATGGTGCCGCCGGCGGGGCTGGTGCTGGACACCGTGAAGATGCCCCAGACGATCTCGGGCAGGGCCGTGCCCGGCTCGAATCCGGCTGCACGGAGCTGCTCCATCGCCTGGGCCACCGTCTGACCCGTCACGTCGGGCACCTCGATCGGCTGCGGTCCCTTCGAGACGACGAGGGTCACGGTGTCGCCGGGGCGGAAGAGCCCGCCGCCGTCGCGGTCCGCGATGCGGATGACACGACCTTCGGCGACGTCGTCGTCGTAGGCCTGCGTCGTGGTCACGCCGAGCTGAACGGCTTCGAGCGCGGCGGTGGCCTTGTCGACGCTCTGGCCGGCGACGTCGGGCACCGGGCCGAGCGAGATCTCGAACGATGCCGTCGATCCCTCCAGCGCCGTGCATCCCTGCGAGCAGTCCACGGCCTCGCCGCCGCCGGGCGGGGTGATCGAGGCGCTGACCACGGTGTCGCGCGCGGCATCCGTGAACACCTGCGCCGGGTCGCCGGACGGGGAGATGTAGATCTCCGACAGCGACGACGTCGCCGCGTCGAGGCTCTGCCCGGCCAGGGCGGGGATCTCGTGGGATGCCGGGCCCAGCGAGACCACGACGGTCACCGCGCTGTTCTTGTCGACGCGCGTCCCGGCGCCGGGGTCGGTGCGGATGACGGCGTCGATCGGCACGTCGCGGCTGAAGTCCTGCGCGGGCACCGCGCTGAGTCCGAGCTCGGCCAGTTGCGAGGTCGCCTCGTCGAGCGAGGACCCCGACACGTCGGGAACGCCGACGAGCGAGCCCGGCCCGGATCCGAACCACCAGCCGGCACCGCCCGCGACCGCCGCGAGCAGCAGCACGAGCACCACCAGCCAGCCGCCCGCCCGTGCGCGCCGCCGCGACCGCACGCGCAGCCGGGTGGCGTTGTCGACCTGCTCCGTCACGGTCGGGGCCGTGAACGTGCCGGGCATGACCTTCGTCAGCTCACCGGAGTCCACGCCGTCGTCGACCGCGACGATGCCCGGGCTCGGTGCCCGCACGACGTGCGGGAACACGCCGAGCTCCTTCTCGATCTCGCGCAGGCGGTCGAGCATCGCGCGCGCATCGACCGGGCGCTCGTCGGGGTTGCGCTCCGTCGCCCACATCACCAGCTCGTCGAACTGCTCCGGGATGCCGGGGTTGCGTGCGCTCGGACGCGGCACCGAGTCGGTGGCGTGCTGGTAGGCGATCTGCATCGGCTGCTCGCCCTTGTAGGGCTGCTCGCCGACGAGCATCTCGTAGAGCATGATGCCGAGGGCGTAGATGTCGCTGCGGGCGTCGGCGGTGCCGCGCGTGACGAGCTCCGGCGCGAGGTACGCGATCGTCCCGAGCAGCATCTGCCCCGTCGCGGTGTTCGCGCTGGTGGCGCGGGCGAGCCCGAAGTCGCCGATCTTGATGCGGCCGTCCTCGGCGAGGAGCACGTTCTCGGGTTTGACGTCGCGGTGGACGATGCCCGCGCGGTGCGCGGCGGCCAGGCCCGACAGCACGGCATCCATGATCGTGATCGTCTGCGGGATGCTGAGTCGCTTCTGCTCGCGCAGCAGCTCGCGCATCGTGATGCCGGGCAGGTACTCCATGACGAGATAGGCCATCTCGCCGTCCTGGCCCTGGTCGAACACGTTGACCACGTGCGGGTCGGCGAGGCGGGCCGCGGCGCGTGCCTCCTGGATGAAGCGGCTCTGGAAGACCGTGTCGTCGGAGAGGTGGCTGTGCATCACCTTCAGGGCGACGCGGCGCTCCAGTCGCAGGTCCGTCGCCACGTAGACCGTGGCCATCCCTCCGCGGGCGATGCGAGCACGCACGCGGTATCGGCCGTCGACGAGACGGCCGATCAGCGGGTCGGTCTGCTGACTCGTGCTCACTCTGTGATTCTAGGGAGCCGGAGCGCCGTGTCCCGGGAGCGCCTCGCCCCTCACGGCATGTGCGCAGCGACCACGGGGGTGCGGCGCACGCCGTCGGGGTCAGCCGAGTGCGGCCAGCCAGGCGTAGGCGTCCTGCTCCCACGGGCCGTAGCGCTCGGGGTACGCCGACACCTGCACGGCCTGGGCGGCCGCGCCGAAGTCCATCGACTCCCATCCCGGGACGTCGAGGAGCCCGCGCGTCAGCATGCCGTCGGGGCCGGAGACCCCGGTGAAGAACGCCTCGGCGGAACGGTGCGGGTCGCGCACCTCGTCGGGAGTGCCCCAGCCCGTGCTCGGACGCTGCTGGAACAGGCCGAGCGAGTCGCGGTCGCCCCAGTCGAGATTGCGGATCCAGGACTCGACCATCGCGGTGGCCAGCGCGATCGCGATGCCGCGGTCGGGCACGCCGAGCGATCGGCCTACCTCGATGATGATGCGGGCGTTTTCGGTCTGCTCGGCATCGAGGCCCGTGACCGCCGACGTGGCCGGTGCGGGCGCCTCGACGGCGGCGAGCGTCGCGACCAGCGCCGCCGCCGGCAGCGAGAGCACCTGGCCCGGGTAGATGATGGCGTCGCGCGTGAGGCCGTTGGCGCCGAGGAGGGCGTCGAGCGTGAGTCCGTGCGCCTCGGCGATCGCCCAGAGGGTGTCGCCGTCCTGCACGGTGTAGGTGTCGGGTGACGGCGCGGCGGTGCGTGCGCGGAGGTCGACGACGGGATGGCGCTCGGCGGCGGCGCGGTTCTCGGCCGCGGCCGCGGGCGTCGTGCTCAGTGCGAGCGCGAGCGTGCCGAGCGTGCCGAGGAAGCCGGCGGAAGCGGTGTGCACGTGTGTTCTCACCCACGTCACCGTGTCACGGAAGGCAAGTCGTGTCAACTGGTGCTATAAGGAGTGGCTGCTGTGACGTTTGTGACCAGTGTGATTCGCACAGGGGGCCGACGTCGGGCGCGGGGGATGCGATAGTGGAGGGGTGACCGACGACATCGTCCCCGCGTCCACCGGCTGGCTCACTCTCCCCGAACTCGTCGAGGTCCTCGGCGAACCGCTCGGTCGTGTTCGCCGCCTCCTCGACGAGAAGCACCTCGTCGGCTCTCGCCGCGGCGGTGCGTTCGCGGTGCCGGAGATCTTCATCGCCGAGGGCCGACCCCTCTCCGCCCTCCGCGGCACGATCATCGTGCTGCAGGATGCGGGGTTCAGCGACGACGAGGTGATCGACTGGCTGCTCGCCGAGGAGGAGTCGATCGGACAGGCTCCCATCTCCGCGCTTCGTCAGGGGCGCAAGAGCGAGGTGCGTCGGGTCGCTCAGACGCTCGCCTGACGCCGCCGTCGCCGCCCGGTGCGCCGGGCGACGCGCGTCACGAGGAACGGGCGATCGCCGCCTGGGCGAGATCGCGGAGCGCTCCGACCGCCGGCGTCGACAGGGGGGCGCCGCGCAGTGCACGGTCGGCCTCCGCCGCGTAGTGGGAGATCGCCGTCTCGACGCGATCGAGGGCGCCGGTGTCGATGATCGTCTGCTGCAACGATGCGATCTGCGCGGCGTCGAGCCCCGGATCGCCGATGAGCTCGTCGACGAGTCGCTTCGTCGGGCGGTCGAGCCGTTCGCGGGCGTAGGCGATCAGCAGCGTGCGCTTGCCCTCGCGCAGGTCGTCGCCGGACGGCTTGCCCGTGACGGCGCTGTCGCCGAACACGCCCAGCACGTCGTCGCGCAGTTGGAAGGCGAGACCGAGCGGGTGACCGAAGGCCGCGAGCGCCGCCGTCTGCGCCGCGTCGCCGCCGGCGAGCGCAGCCCCGAGCAGAAGCGGATGCTGGATGCTGTAGCGGGCCGACTTGAGCGAGGCGACCCGCAGCGCCCGCTCGGCGTGCTCCGCATCGGGTGCGGTCGTGAAGGCGGCCTCCTCCGCGATGTCGAGGAACTGCCCGACGGTGACCTCGCGACGCATCAGGGCGTAGACCTCGCGAGCGGATGCCGCGTGTTCGGCCGCCCGCAGCCCCTGCTCGAGCAGGTCGTCGCTCCATGCCACGAGGAGGTCTCCGAGCAGGACGGCGGCCGAGCGGCCGAAGGCCGCGGCGTCGCCCGCCCAGCCCGCGCGGGCATGGGCGGCTTCCAGTCCGCGATGCGCCGCCGGCTGGCCGCGGCGCGTGTCGGAGTTGTCGATGATGTCGTCGTGGACGAGCGCGGCCGCATGGAAGATCTCCAGGGCGGCGGCGGCGTCGAGGACGCTGTCGGGGGCGGCGGCGACGGGACCCCTCGCCTCGGCGACGGCCTGCCATCCCGTCACGCAGAAGCGCGCGCGCAGCCGCTTGCCGCCCTCCAGAGTGCGGGCCGCGGCGTCCAGGAACAGCTGCGTCTCACGGCCCGCATCGGCCCATGACGACCGCTGCGCCTCGACGAACCTTCCCAGTCGCTGAGAAACCGGCTCTATCGGGTCGAGGGAAGCGTCCACGGGCCTAGCCTAGTTCTCGACTGCACGCGTACAATCGACCGCACACGATGCCGGTCCGAAACGGCGAGGAGGGGGCAGCATGCCGCTGTCAGAGCAGGAGCAGCGTCTGCTCGATGAGATGGAGCGCCATCTCATGAACAAGGACGCAGATGTGGTCAGCGCGTCTCGAGACGGCCGTTCCCTCAGCTATCGCAACATCGTCTACGGCACCGTCCTGGTGCTCGTCGGTCTCGGGGGGCTGATCGCCGGCGTCTCGTCCGGGATCATCGCCATCGGCGTCGTCGCCTTCCTCGTGATGGTCGCCGGCGTGGTCCTCGCGGCGACCCCGGCCAAGGGCGTCGCCGCGGTGCGTCCGGCGGGAGAGCCCAAGGGCCAGCGCAAGACGTCCGGCGCAGCATCCTCGTCCTCCTTCATGGATCGCATGAACGATCGTTGGGACCGCCGCCAAGACGGCGCCTGACCCCCAGCTGACGTCGCTTCGGCGACGAAGAGAAAGCACCGGCCCATCGGGCCGGTGCTTTCTTGTTTTCGCGGCTCGATGCGCGACGCGGCCCGCCGTCAGAAGACGCCGGGGAGCGCCGAGGGAGCGCTGCGCCCACGAAACCATAGTCAGGTGGAGGAAAGTGGAGTAAAGTGGTGCGCACCTGGATCGGGCCGGAGGAAGGGGGAGTGGACGATGCTGTTGGGCACCTACACCCCCAAGCTGGACGAGAAGGGCCGCGTCATCCTGCCGGCCAAGTTCCGCACCGACCTGGGTGACGGTGTCGTGGTCACCCGCGGTCAGGAGCGCTGCCTCTACGTGTTCAGCACGAAGGAGTTCGAGCGGGTCTACGAGAAGATCCGCGAGGCACCGCTGACGAACAAGCAGTCGCGTGACTTCCAGCGCATGTTCCTCTCGGGCGCGAGCGACGAGAAGCCCGACAGCCAGAGCCGCATCACCATCCCGCCGCACCTGCGCGCCTACGCCAACCTCGGCCGCGAACTGATCGTCACCGGTGTGGGTGCCCACGCGGAGATCTGGGACGCGGAGGCGTGGAACGCCTACGCCGACAGCAACGAGGACAGCTACTCGGACATGGAGCAGGAGGTGATCCCGGGCCTCTTCTGAGCCGTGGCCGTGACTCCCAGCCGCACGCCCTGACGCACTTCCCCGGTGTCAGGTCAGGCGGATGGGGATCACGACTCCGGACCACCGACCCGAAGAATCATGAGCTACTCCGAGATCCACACCCCCGTCCTGCTCGAGCGCTGCGTCGAGCTGCTCGCCCCGGCGCTGCAGCGGCCCGATGCCGTGCTGGTCGACGCGACCGAGGGCATGGGCGGTCACTCCGAGGCCCTGCTGGAGCGCTTCCCCGACGTCCGACTGATCGGCCTCGACCGCGACACCGACGCCCTGCGCATCGCGGGGGAGCGGCTCGCGCGCTTCGGTGACCGTGTGACGCTCGTGCACACGGTGTACGACGGGATCGCCGCGGCGGTGCGCGGAGCGGGCGTCGACCGCGTCGACGGCATCCTCTTCGACCTCGGCGTCTCCTCGCTGCAGCTCGACGAGGCCGACCGCGGGTTCGCATACTCCCAGGACGCCCCCCTCGACATGCGGATGGACCAGACCTCCGGGACGACCGCCGCCGACATCGTCGCGACCTACGGGGAGGGCGATCTCCGGCGCATCTTCGAGCGCTACGGGGAGGAGAAGCTCGCGGGCCGCTACGCGCGGGCGATCATCGCGGCGCGCGGCGTCGCTCCCATCGAACGCTCCGGTCAGCTCGTCGACGTGCTCGTCGCCGCGACGCCGGTGGCGGTGCAGCGCGAGGGGCGCGGGCATCCCGCCAAGCGGGTCTTCCAGGCGCTTCGCATCGAGGTGAACGCCGAGCTGTCGGTGCTCGAGCGCGCCCTGCCGGCCGGTCTCGACCTCCTCCGCGTCGGGGGTCGCATCGTGGTCATGAGCTATCAGTCGCTCGAAGACCGGCTCGTCAAGCGCGTGTTCGCGGATGCCGCGGCATCCACTGCGCCCGCCGGACTTCCCGTCGAGCTGCCCGAGCACGCTCCGCGCTTCCGTCTGGTCGTGAAGGGAGCGGAGCTCGCCTCCGACGACGAAAAGGCGCGCAACCCGCGTGCCACCCCCGTGCGGCTTCGCGCGGCCGAACGCATCCGGGAGGCGGCATGAGCATGTCCGCAGAGAGCACACTCGACCCCTTCGCGGGGCTGCCCGCCCTGCCGTCCGCGCCGCGTCGCGAACCTGCGCGTCGGCTGCAGGCGCTGGAGCAGCCGCAGCCGCGCCGCCGTCCGCGTCTGGTCTACGGCATCATCGCGGTGACCGGCGCCCTGCTGATCGGAGGCGCCCAGATGGGCTTGTCGATCCTGACGACCCAGTCGTCGTACGAGCTGTCGACGCTGAGCGACCAGCAGCGCGACCTCGACTGGCAGAAGCAGATGCTGCAGGACAGCATCGCGGGTCTCAGCTCGCCGCAGTACCTCGCCGCGAATGCGGAGGCCCTCGGCATGGTCACCGGCCAGGCACCGACCTATCTGCGTCTGAGTGACAACGCGATCATCGGCACCGCCGCCGGTCTCACCGGCGCCAGCGCCGTCAACGCCCTCAGCAAAGCGGCCGTGGGCAACGCCCTCGTCAGCGGTCAGCCGCTCGTGGGCGATCCGGCCGCCACCCTCGGCGGCGGCACGACCTCCGTCGTCGACAAGGCGATCGTCGATACACCGACACCCCCTGCCATCGCCGACGGTCTGCCGACCCCCGCCACACACTGATCTCATGACGACACGAGCCACCCGCAGTCCTCGTCGGCGCACCGTCGTCGCCCTCGCCGTCGTCCTGGCGGTGCTCTGCGCCTTCGTCGTGCGCCTCGTCGACATCCAGGTCGTCAACGCGCGCGAGCACATCGACGACTCGCAGGCCTACGCGACCGGAGCCAAGAGCACCCTCTACGGCGCGCGCGGCGAGATCGTCGACGACAACGGCGTCGTCCTCGCCAGCAGCACGACGCTGTACGACGTGCAGATCGATCCGCTCCTCGCCGCGCAGGGCGTCGCCACGGTCGACGCCGACGGCAGGACGATCAAGGATGACGACGGCAAGAACGTCATGACCCCGTGGAGCGAGGTGGCGCCCAAGATCGCGGCGATCACGGGCCAGTCCGCCGCCGACGTGGAGAAGATCGTCGCGGACGCCCTCGCCGCCGACGCGGGCTCCCGGTTCGCCTACGTGAAGCGGTACGTCTCCACCGAGGAGTACCGGGCGCTCGCCGAGCTGAAGCTGCCGTTCCTGACCTTCCCGCTCCACCCCGCCCGCACCTACCCCGACGGCGCCGTCGCCGGAAACCTCATCGGGTTCGTCGGCTCGGACGGCACCCCCTTGGAGGGGCTCGAGTCGTTGCAGGACTCGTGTCTGCAGGCCACCAACGGCACCCTCACGTATCAGCGCGGGGCCGACGGGGTCATCATCCCCGGCACCGAGGTCGAGGACCCCGCGGTCAACGGCGGCACGCTGAAGCTGACGATCGACAGCGACCTGCAGTGGTTCATGCAGCAGCTGATCTCCGAGGAGACGGCGCGCTACCAGGCCGACTGGGGCGGCATCATCGTCATGGAGGCCAAGACCGGCAAGATCCGCGCGCTCGCGGAGACCAACACCGTGGACCCCAACGACCCCGGCGCCTCCGACCCCGACAACCGCGGGTCGCGCCTGCTGCGCGTGTCGTACGAGCCCGGATCGACGTTCAAGCCCGTCACGGCCGCGACCGCGATCGAGCAGGCCGGCCTGAGCCCGACATCCACCGTCGAGACGCCCGATCGGATCCAGTTCCCCAACGGTGCCGTGATCAACGACTCGGAGAGCCACCCGACGCAGAACCTGACGCTGACCGGCGGGCTGGTGGAGTCGTCCAACGTGGCGATGTCGCAGTTCGGCTCGCTCGTGAGCCCCGAGGTCCGCTACGACTACCTGAAGAAGTTCGGCGTCGGCGGCGGCACCGCGCTCGACTGGTCGGCGGAGCCGAGCGGCGAGATCCGCGACCCGTCGACGTGGGACAACCAGACCTACTACACGACGACGTTCGGCCAGGCGTTCACGGTCACCCCGACCCAGGTCACGAGCCTCTTCCAGACGATCGCGAACGGCGGCGTGCGGATGCCGGCGCAGCTCGTGGAGTCGTGCACCAAGCCCGACGGCACGGTCGTGACACCGGATCTGCCCGACCCCGTCCAGGTCATCAAGCCGGAGACCGCCGCCGAGGTGTCGCAGATGCTCGAGAACGTCTACGCACAGGGGACGCTCGCCGACGACATCCGCATCCCCGGCTACCGGCTCGCGGTGAAGACCGGTACCGCGCAGGTGCCCGACGGCAACGGCGGGTACAAGGACAACCTCTACATGACGTCCCTGGCCGGTTACGCCCCGGCGGACGATCCGCAGTACGTTGTCTTGACCCTGTTCAACGAGCCGAAGACCAACACCATGTCCTCGGCCAACCGCTCCGTCTTCAAGAAGGCCATGACGCAGGTGCTCACGCACTACCGCGTCATGCCCTCGGGCTCGGACACCCCTCTGCTGCCCGTGACACAATGACGAGACCGCGACGCGCCACCGCGCGTGAGGAACCAACCCTATGATCCGGATGACGCTGGCCGAGGTGGCCGCCGCCGTGACGGGAACTCTGCACCCGGCACACCACGACACTCCCGAGACGTTCGTCGACGGCGACGTCGACACCGACTCCCGCATGATCGGGGCGGGTGACATCTTCGTCGCGAAACCCGGCGAGGTCACCGACGGCCACCACTTCGTCGAGGCCGCCGTCGAGGCCGGTGCGGTGCTGGCGATCGTGGAGCGACGCGTCGACGCGCCCGTCAGCCAGATCGTCGTCCCGGATGCCGTCGCGGCCCTCTCCGACCTCGCGAGGGTAGTCGTGGCCTCCGTCCGCGCGGGCGGGGAGCTGCGGATCGTCGGCATCACCGGCTCGAACGGCAAGACCACCACCAAGAACATGCTGGCGCGCATCCTGCAGGACGAGGGCGACACCGTCGCGCCGCGCGGCTCGTTCAACAACGAGGTCGGCGCGCCGCTGACGATGCTGCGCGTCCGCGCGCAGACCCGCTTCCTCGTCAGCGAGTTCGGCGCCTCCGGACCCGGCGAGATCGCGCGTCTGGCCGGTCTGGTCTCCCCGGACGTGGGTGTCGTGCTGATGGTGGGCCTGGCCCACGCGGGCGGCTTCGGCGGCGTCGAGGAGACACTGAAGGCGAAGACCGAGCTGGTCGAGGCGGTCCGCCCCGGCGGTGTCGCGGTGCTGAACGCGGACGACGCTCGCGTCGTCACGATGGCGGCCGTCGCCGCGTCGCGCGACGTCGAGGTCCGCTGGTTCGGTCGCGGCGCCGCCGCGGAGATCCGGGCCGAGGACGTCGAGGTCACGGCCGCCGGCACGACGTGCACGATCGTGGCCGGGGACGAGCGCTTCCCGCTCCGGCTCCGCGTTCTCGGCGAGCACCACGTCATGAACGCGCTGGCCGCGCTGACGGCCGCCCGCGAGCTCGGCGTGCCGCTGCCGTCCGCCATCGCGCGGTTGGAGACGCTCGAGATCGCGGAGCGCTGGCGGATGCAGCCGCTCGGCTCCGACCGCGTGCGCATCATCAACGACGCCTACAACGCGAGCCCCGACTCGATGGCGGCCGCGCTGCGCACGCTCGCGCAGATCGCGGGCCCGGGCGAGCGGAAGGTCGCCGTCCTCGGCGCCATGAGCGAGCTCGGCGAGTTCGCGGGCGAGGAGCACGACCGCGTCGGTCTGCTCGCCGTGCGGCTGCGCATCGAGCGCATCGTCGTGGTGGGGCGCGACGCGCGCCGCCTCTTCCTCGCCGCCGTCGGCGAGGGGTCGTGGGACGGGGAGGCCGTCTTCTTCGAGACCGCCGACGAGGCGTTCGACTACCTCCTCCACGAGCTGCGCGACGGCGATCGCGTGCTGGTGAAGTCGTCGAACGCCGCCGGGCTCCGGCACCTCGGCGATCGTCTGGGAGAATCGTTCTCGTGAGATCCCTGCTGGCGGCTGCGACGATCTCCCTGGCGTTCACGCTCTTTCTCACACCGCTGTTCATCCGGCTGTTCGAGAAGCTCGGCTGGGGTCAGGTCATCCGCACGCCGGAGAACGTGAACAACCCGAGCCATCAGACCAAGCGCGGCACGCCCACGATGGGCGGGATCGTGTTCATCGTCGGCTCGATCGTGGGCTACTTCGTCGGCACGCTGACCGGCGGAGCGCCGCCGTCGATCTCCGGTCTGCTGGTCATCTGGATGATGGTCGGCTTCGGCGTGGTCGGCTTCATCGACGATTTCATGAAGGTCCGTCAGCAGCGCAGCCTCGGTCTGTCCGGGTGGCGCAAGATCGTCGGCCAGGTGCTGGTCGCGGTGCCGTTCGGCATCATGGCGCTGAACTTCCCCGACGCCCGCGGGGAGACGCCCGCGTCGCCCTACATCTCCTTCTTCCGCGACATCCCGATGCTGTCCTTCCTCGCGCTCGGCGCCGTCGTCGGATGGATCGCCTACCTCGTGTGGATCACCTTCATCTCGGTGGCCTGGTCGAACTCGACCAACCTGACCGACGGCCTGGACGGCCTCGCGACCGGATCCGGGATCTTCACGGTGTCGGCCCTCAGCCTCGTCACGTTCTGGCAGTTCCAGCAGCGGTGCGCGAGCGGGGCGCTCGTCACGGCGTATGTCAACGGCTGCTACCCGACGCCCGACCCGATGGATCTCACGATCATCGCGGCATCCTTCGTGGGCGCTCTCGTGGGCTTCCTGTGGTGGAACGCACCGAAGGCCAAGATCTTCATGGGTGACGTGGGCTCGATGGCGATCGGCGGCGTGATCGCCGCGATGGCGATCCTCTCGCGCACCGAGCTGCTGTCGGTCATCATCGCCGGCGTCTTCATCATCGGCCCGGGCTCGGTCATCCTGCAGCGCATGTACTTCAAGGCCACGGGCGGCAAACGCCTCTTCCTGATGAGTCCGTTCCACCACCACCTCGAGATGCGCGGCTGGCCCGAGATCACGATCGTCGTGCGGATGTGGATCATCGCCGGCATGCTCGCCGTCACCGGCGTCGCGCTCTTCTACGTCGAATGGCTCTCGGCGCTGTGAGCGGGGTGCGCGACCTGGATGCGCTGCGCAGCTGGCACGCGGACTGGCGCGGGCTGCGCATCGCCGTGCTCGGCCTTTCGGTGACCGGTTTCTCCGTCGCCGACACGCTCGCCGAGCTCGGCGCCGACGTGCTCGTGCTGAGCGAGACCGCCGCGGAGGAGTACGCACGGCTGCTGCCCGTCATCGGCGCACGCCTGCACCTCGGATCGCTGGGCTCCGTGCCGGATGCCCTCGTCGAGTTCGCACCCGAGGTCGTCATCGCCTCGCCCGGCTTCGCGCCCCACCACCCGATCGTCGCGTGGACCCGCGCGAACGGCATCGCGCTGTGGGGCGACATCGAGCTGGCCTGGCGCGTGCGCGACAAGGTCGTGCGGCCCGACGGCACCCCCGCCGAGTGGCTGCTCATCACGGGGACCAACGGCAAGACGACGACCACGCAGCTCACGGCATCGATGCTCATCGCGGGAGGGCTGCGCGCCGCCCCGTGCGGCAACATCGGCGTCCCGATCCTCGATGCGGTGCGCGATCCCGGCGGGTTCGACACGCTGGTCGTCGAGCTGTCGAGCCATCAGCTCTGGTACCTCTCGCTGCAGGAGGGCACGCAGCCCGTCTCCCCGCACGCGAGCGTGTGCCTCAACCTCGCCGACGACCACCTGCAGTGGCACGGGTCGTTCGCCGCGTACCGCGACGCGAAGGCGGTCGTCTACCAGCACACGCGCGTGGCCTGCGTCTACAACAAGTCCGACGTCGCGACGCGCGTCATGGTCGAGGAGGCCGACGTCGTCGACGGATGCCGCGCCATCGGTTTCGACCTCGGTGTGCCCGGCCCGAGCGATCTGGGCATCGTCGACGGCATCCTGGTCGACCGCGCGTTCCTCGACGACCGTCGCACGAGCGCGCTGGAGCTGACCACGGTCGGCGAACTCGCCGCGCACGGGCTGGCGGCGCCGCACGTCGTCGCCAACATCCTGGCCGCGGCGGCGCTGGCACGGTCGCTCGACGTCGCCCCCGCAGACATCGCCTCCGCACTGCGCGCCTTCCGCCTGGACGCGCACCGCATCGAAGTGGTCGCGACGATCGGCGGCATCACCTGGATCGACGACTCGAAGGCGACCAACCCCCACGCCGCCGCGTCGTCGCTCGCGGCGTTCCCCGGCGCCGTGTGGATCGTCGGCGGCGACATGAAGGGCGTCGACATCGGCGAGCTGATCGCGGCGCACGGCCCGGGCGTCAAGGCGGTCATCGTGATCGGGGTCGAGCGGTCGCCGATCACCGAGGCGTTCGCGCGACACGCGCCGACCATTCCCGTCTTCGAAGTGGACCACGCACAGACTGAAGACGTCATGGCGGACGTCGTCGCAGCGGCGGCGGAGATCGCCCGTGACGGAGACGTGGTCCTCCTCGCCCCCGCCGCGGCATCCTTCGACCAATTCGACTCGTACGCCGACCGTGGACACCGGTTCGCCCGCGCCGTACAGGCCTGGACGCCACCCGACGCGGCGACGCAGACACCGACCGAGACCGGCACGACAGACGCAGGGGGAGCCGATGACCACGACGACCCCGCCGACCCGTCCGGCCGCTGACGGCGCCGACGACGCGGCCTCCACCGGGTTCGCCGCGCGCGTCTCGTTGGGGAGGGTCTTCGCGCCCGTCCCCAGCGAGTTCCTGCTGATCGCCTCGACGGCGCTGCTGCTGACCGGATTCGGCCTGACGATGGTCCTCTCCGCGACGATGGCGACCGCCTTGGCCGGCGGCCAGAGCCCGTTCGAGGTCGTGATGAAGCAGGCGGTGTTCGCCGTCATCGGCATCCCGCTGATGTTCGTCGCGAGCCGGCTGCCGGTGACCTTCTGGAAACGGGTCGCCTGGCCGGGGCTCATCCTCGCGACGCTGTTCCAGCTGCTCGTGTTCGTTCCGGGACTCGGCGTGGCCAACGACGGAAACCAGAACTGGATCCAGATCGCGGGCTTCCAGGCGCAGCCGTCCGAGTTCCTCAAGGTGACCCTCGCGCTGTGGCTGGGGTACGTCCTCTATCGCAAGCAGACGCTCCTGGGTCTGTGGCGGCACGTCTTCATCCCGGTGGTGCCGGTGGGCGCTCTCGTGATCGGGACGGTCATGGCCGGCCACGACCTCGGCACGGCGATGATCCTCATGGTGATCCTGCTCGCGTGTCTGTTCTTCTCCGGCGTCAAGCTCCGGATCTTCCTGATCCCGCTGATCCTCGTCGTCGGGGCGGCCGGCGTGTTCGCCGTGACCAGCCCGAACCGCATGGCGCGGATCATGAGCTTCCTCGACGTCGACACGCTCTCCTGCTACGACACCACGTGCTACCAGCCGCTGCACGGCGTGTGGGGCCTCGCCAACGGGGGGATCTTCGGGCTCGGACTGGGCAACTCCCGCGAGAAGTACGGGTGGCTGCCGGCCCAGTCCAACGACTACATCTTCGCGATCCTCGGCGAAGAGCTGGGGCTCATCGGATGCCTCGTCGTGCTCGCCCTGTTCACCCTCTTCGCCGTCGGCGCGTTCCACATCATCCGCAAGACGCACGATCCGTTCATCCGCATCGTCGCCGGCGGCATCACGGTCTGGATCGTCGGCCAGGCGCTGCTGAACATCGCGGTGGTGCTGCGGCTGGCGCCCGTGCTCGGCGTGCCGCTTCCGTTCATGTCGCAGGGCGGAACGTCGCTGCTGTCCGTCCTGATCGGATGCGGCGTGCTGCTCTCGTTCGCCCGGACGCTCCCGGTCGCTCCGGCGCCCTCGGTCGCGCTGCCCGCCGAGCGCCGTCCCGGCCGCCGCTGACAGGGGCTCGACGGTAGGCTCGATCGGGTGACGACCGCCCCGGAATCGACGACGTACCTGCTCGCCGGCGGGGGCACCGCCGGCCACGTCAACCCGCTCCTGGCCGTCGCCGACGGCCTGCGCGAGCGCGACCCCGCGGCCCGTGTCCTCGTCCTCGGCACGAGGGAGGGGCTGGAGGCCCGCCTCGTGCCCCAGCGCGGCTACGAGCTGCTGTTCGTCGACAAGGTGCCCTTCCCGCGCCGTCCCGACCTCGCCGCCGTGCGCTTCCCCGCCGCGTGGACGCGCGCCGTCCGCCAGGTGCGCGCGCACCTGCGGACGCGACGGGTCGATGTCGTCGCGGGCTTCGGCGGGTACGCGTCGGCGCCGGCGTACGTGGCGGCGCGGCGGGAGGGCATCCCGTACGTGGTCCACGAGGCGAACGCCCGCCCCGGCCTCGCCAACATCCTCGGCGCCCGGCGCGCCGCCGCGGTGGGCGCCGTCTTCCCCGGGACGCCGCTGCGCGGCGCGCAGACGGTGGGGATGCCGTTGCGGCGCGAGATCGTCGAGCTCGATCGTGCCGCGGCACGGGCGGAGGCCGCCGCGGCCTTCGGGCTCGACCCGGCGCGGCCCGTGCTCCTCGTCTTCGGCGGCTCGCTCGGCGCCCGCCGACTCAACCAGGCCTTCGCCCAGGCGTGGTCCTCGATCGTCGACGCGGGCTGGCAGCTGCTGCACGCGGCGGGGGAGCGCGACGAGATCGTCGACCCGCAGCATCCCGACTACCGCGTCGTCCCGTACCTGGACCGGATGGATCTGGCGCTCGCGCTGGCCGATCTCGTCGTGTCGCGCGCCGGTGCCGCGACGGTCAGCGAGCTGTCGGCGCTCGGCGTTCCTGCCGTGTACGTGCCCTACGCGGTCGGCAACGGCGAGCAGGCGCTCAACGCCGCCGACGCGGTGGCAGCGGGCGCCGCACGGATCATCCCGGATGCCGAGTTCACCGCCGACCGGGTGCGCACCGAGATCGTGCCCCTGCTGGGCGACGCGGCCGCGCTCGGCGCGATGCGCGCGGCGGCCGCCTCACGCTCCGCGGCGGCGCGGGCGGGCACGGCCAACGTCATGGCCATGCTCGACGGCGCGCTGCGCTGACCCCCGCTCATCCGTCCCCTCGTGCCGGTATCGCGTCGGCGATGCGGCAGGACGGGACGGACGAACGCGTGTCAGGAGGTCGACGGCGCGTCGCGGAGGGCGGCGCGGGCGAGGGCGAGGGCCTGCTCGGGATCGAGGCGGAGCGCGCGGATCTGCGCGGCGAACGCGGATGCCGCGCGTTGCGCCTCCTTCAGCGCCGCATCGCCCTGCGGAGCGACGAACGTGCCGTTGCGCCCCCGGGTCTCGATCACATCGGCGGCCTCCAGCTCACGGTAGGCGCGTGCCACGGTGCCGGGCGCCAGGCCGAGGTCCTCCGCCAGCCGTCGCACCGTGGGCAGTCGGGCCCCGGGAGCGAGCTCGCCGGTGTCGATCGCGTCGATGAGCCGGCGGCGCAGCTGCTCGAAGGGCGGGACGGGGGATGCCGGGTCGATGACCATCTGCATCCCGCTTTTGTATCATGCAATGTATCAAGAAGTCAAGACCCCGGACCGCCGCGCAGCGCGCCGCAGCATCCCCCCAGGAGAGCCGACCTAGACTTGTCGAGCCATGATTCGACCCGATCTCAGCCTGCCCATTCCCGAGGACATCTCCGCCGCGCACTTCATCGGCATCGGCGGATCGGGCATGTCCGGGCTCGCCGGCATGTTCCTCGACCGCGGCATCCGCGTGTCGGGCTCGGACCGCGCCGACGGCGCCGCCCTGCGCGCCCTCGCGGAGCGCGGTGCCGACGTGCACGTCGGCCACGACGCGGCGCACCTGCCCGACGACGCCGACACCGTCATCCACACCGGGGCGATCTGGCCCGAGAACCCGGAGTTCCTGCTCGCGAAGGAGCGCGGCCTCCACGTCATCCACCGCTCGCAGGCCCTGCACTGGCTCATCGGCGGCCGCCGCCTCGTGAGCGTCGCGGGCGCGCACGGGAAGACGACGTCCACGGGCATGATCGTCACCGCGCTGCGTGCGCTCGGCACGGCGCCGACGTTCGTCAACGGGGGAGTGATCGCCGACCTCGGCGTGTCCAGTGCGACGGGATCCGACGAGCTGTTCGTCATCGAGGCCGACGAGTCGGACGGCACGTTCCTCCTCTACGACACCTCCGTCGCCCTCATCACCAACGTCGACCCCGATCACCTCGACCACTGGGAGTCGCGCGACGCGTTCTACGACGGCTTCGTGCGCTTCGGCGACGCGGCCCGCGAGGCGGTCGTCATCTCCGCCGACGACGCCGGCGCCCGCCGCGTGACGGCCGCGCTCGATCACCCCACGGTGGTGACGTTCGGCGAGGATGCCGCGGCCCACGTGCGCGTCAGCGACATCGTGACCGACGGCCCCGTCTCGTTCACCCTCACGCACGACGGCGTCAGCGTTCCGGGCCGGCTGGCGGTGCCGGGCGCCCACAACGCCATCAACGCGGCGGGCGCGGTCGCCGTGCTCCTCACGCTCGGATACGCCCTCGAGCCGGCGCTGCGCGCGGTGGAGGGATTCGGCGGTACCGTCCGGAGGTTCGAGCTGCACGGCGTGGAGCGCGGGGTGAGCGTCTACGACGACTACGCCCACCATCCGACCGAGGTCGCCGCGGCGCTCGCGGCCGCGCGCACCGTCGTCGGCGAGGGGCGCATCATCGCGATCCAGCAGCCGCACACGTATTCGCGCACGCAGGAGATGTATCGCGAGTTCGCCGAGGTCCTCGAGCAGTACGCCGATCACACGGTCATGCTCGATGTGTACGGTGCCCGTGAGGACCCCGTGCCCGGCGTGACCGGCGAGCTCGTCAGCGGCGCGTTCCGCGACCCCGCGAAGGTGCACTTCGTCCCCGACTGGCAGGCGGCGGCCGACTACACCGCGACGGTGGCGCGCGCCGGCGACTACGTCATCACCCTCGGCTGCGGCAACGTGTACCAGATCATCCCTCAGGTGCTCGGGGCGCTGTCCGCGACGAAGGCCGAGGCATAGCCGATGCGCCGGCCGACGCCGCTGCCGGCGCCGGAGCAGGACCCGGCCGCCGCGAAGGCGACCGCGGATGAGGTCGACGCGTCGACCGTGCGCCGTGTCGATCCGCCGCGTCGGGGCGAGGACGCCGGTGCCGCTGCCGACCCCGTGGAGGACGCCGATGCGACGGCCCCGCTGACCCCGCTGTGGGTGGGATCGTCCGAGCGTGCGCCGATGTCGACGGTGACCGAGGCGACGCCCGGGTCGACACCCGAGGCCGCCGAGGATGCCGATGCGATCGGCGTCCGCGACGTGTGGTCGGCGGCACGCGCCCGGCGGCGCGCCCTGCGCGCGGAGGTGCGGCGCTTCACGGCGCGTCAGCGCCGCCGTCGGATGATCTGGCTCGGGGTCGGCGCCGCCGTCCTCCTGCTGGTGCTCGGCACGCTGGGCGCCGCATACAGCCCGCTCTTCGCGGTCGAGAAGGTGAGCGTCGTGGGCGCCTCGACCCTCGACGCCGGAGCCGTCGAGCAGGCGCTGGCCGGCCAGATCGGCACGCCTCTGCCCCTCGTCGACTCCTCGGCCGTCAAAGCGGCGCTCGTGACCTTCCCCCTCGTCGAGTCCTACACGCTCGAGGCCCGGCCGCCGCACGAGCTCGTCGTCCGCATCGTCGAGCGCACGCCGATCGGCTCGATCCCGTCGTCGGCCGGCTACACCCTCGTCGACGCCGCCGGGGTGGCGCTCTCCACGACCCCGCAACCTGCCGCCGGTCATCCCGTGCTCTCGGTGGAGGGAGGGCTCTCCTCGCCCGCCTTCACCGCCGTGGGGACCGTCTTCCGCACGCTGCCCACCGACATCCGCGACCAGGTCACCGCGATGAGCGCGACCTCGGCGAACGACGTCACGCTCACCCTGGGCGGCACCGGCACGACCGTCGTCTGGGGCAACGCCGACGATTCCGTGCTGAAGGCCAAGAGCCTCGCGGCGATCATGGCCGCCCGGCCGCCGTCCGAGGTGTCGAGCTACGACGTCTCGTCGGCCACGGCCGTCGTCGTGCGCTGACACGCGGTCACGACGCGTTTCTGCGCGACACGCCCCGTGCCTGGCGGGCGCGGGCCTCGCTGCCGCATACCTTCAATCAAGGAATTGCATACTGAGCAATTCTTTAAACCTCAACTAGAGGTTCAAGGTTTAGCAGTCAGGGTTCGGGACACAATGGAGGCCGGCATGAGCCAGAACCAGAACTACCTCGCGGTGATCAAGGTCGTGGGTGTGGGCGGCGGCGGCGTGAACGCCGTCAATCGGATGATCGAGCTCGGGCTGCGGGGTGTCGAGTTCATCGCGGTGAACACCGACGCCCAGGCGCTGCTGATGAGTGACGCCGACGTCAAGCTCGACGTGGGCCGCGAGCTCACGCGCGGGCTCGGCGCCGGGGCCGACCCCGAGGTCGGCCGCCGCGCCGCCGAGGATCACGCCGAGGAGATCGAGGAGGCTCTCGCGGGAGCCGACATGGTCTTCGTGACGGCCGGCGAGGGCGGTGGGACGGGAACCGGCGGTGCCCCCGTGGTCGCCCGCATCGCCAAGTCGATCGGCGCGCTGACGATCGGTGTCGTCACCAAGCCGTTCAGCTTCGAGGGTCGGCGCCGCCAGAGCCAGGCCGAGGCCGGCGTCGCGAAGCTCAAGGAAGAGGTCGACACCCTCATCGTCGTGCCGAACGACCGTCTGCTGGAGATCAGCGACCGCGGCATCTCGATGATCGAGGCGTTCGCCACCGCCGACCAGGTGCTCCTCGCCGGTGTGCAGGGCATCACCGACCTCATCACCACGCCGGGTCTGATCAACCTCGACTTCGCCGACGTGAAGAGCGTCATGCAGGGCGCCGGCTCCGCTCTCATGGGCATCGGCTCCGCGCGCGGAGCCGACCGTGCGATCAAGGCCGCCGAGCTGGCCGTCGAATCGCCTCTGCTGGAGGCGTCGATCGAGGGTGCGCACGGTGTGCTGCTCTCGATCCAGGGTGGATCGAACCTCGGCATCTTCGAGATCAACGACGCGGCCCAGCTGGTCAAGGAAGCCGCCCACCCCGAGGCGAACATCATCTTCGGCACGGTCATCGACGACACGCTCGGCGACGAGGTCCGTGTCACGGTCATCGCCGCCGGTTTCGACGGGGGCGAACCGCAGACGCGCATCGAGCCGATCACGGCGGCGCGCCCGGCGGCCGCGGCGCCCGTGCTGCCGTCCGTGCCCGCGGAGGATGCCGCGCGCGAGATCGCCGCCGTCGAGGAGAAGCAGCCGGTCACGGTGTCGGCACCGGTCGCCGAGTCGTACGACTCGGTCTACGGCGACGACGACCTGGACATCCCCGACTTCCTGAAGTGACCTCTCTCGCCGAACGCCTGACCGCCCTGGACGCCCGCCTCGCGGGCGCGGCCAGGGCGGTCGGGCGCGACCCCAGCGAGATCACGCGGATCGTCGTCACGAAGTTCCACCCGGCGCGCCTCGTGACCGATCTCGCCGCGCTCGGCGTGCGCGACGTGGGGGAGAACCGCCAGCAGGAGCTCACCGCGAAGCGCGCAGAACTCGAGGGCTCCGCGCTGGACGGGCTGCGCTGGCATTTCATCGGGCAGCTGCAGACCAAGAAGGCCCGCGCGGTGCGCGTGGCCTCCGACTGCGTCCACTCCGTCGACCGCGACCGCGTCGCCGACGCGCTGCACGCCGCCGATCCCGAGGGGGCGCCGCTCGACGTGTTCCTCCAGGTCAACCTCACCGCCGACCCCGGCCGCGGAGGCGTGTCGCCGTCGGAGGTCGAGGCCCTCGCCGCGCACACCGCCGATCGCTGTCCGTCGCTGCGCGTGCGCGGCGTCATGGGCGTCGCACCCCTCGACGAGGCGCCGGGCGCGGCGTTCGCGCGTCTCGCGGCGGCGGGCGAGACCGTACGGCGCGTCGTCCCGGACGCGTCGTGGATGTCCGCCGGGATGTCGGGCGACTTCGCCGAGGCGATCGCTGCCGGCGCGACACACCTGCGGATCGGCACGGCAATCACGGGACCGCGACCGGACCGCGGCTAGCCTCAGACCAGACGAGCAAACGGAGGAATGCGATGTCGAACCCGCTCAAGAAGACCATGGTGTACCTGGGCCTCGCCGACGAGGAAGAGGTCTACGAAGAGCCCGCCGCCGAGACGCCTGCGCGCCGTGAGCGCACGAGCGACCGCCCGATCGAGAAGGCGGCTCCCGTGACGCCCCTGCACCGTCCCGCCGTCGTCCGCCAGCCGACCGCCGGCACCGTCAGCGAGATCCTCACGGTGCACCCCAAGCAGTACCGCGACGCGCAGATCATCGCGGAGAACTTCCGCGACGGCATCCCGGTGATCATCAACCTGTCGCAGATGAGCGACGCCGACGCGCGTCGACTGATCGACTTCGCGAGCGGACTCTCCCTCGGCCTGTACGGGCGTATCGAGCGCGTGACCAGCAAGGTCTTCCTGCTGTCGCCCGAGAACGTCGCGATCTCCGGTGACGGGTCGGTGGCCAACGCCGACCCCGAGTCCGCACCCTTCTCGCAGTAGTCGTGGAGATCGTGCGCCTGGCGGCCTTCGTCGTCGACGTCCTTCTCCTCATCTACATCCTCGTGCTGTTGGCGAGGCTGGTTCTCGAGTACATCCCGATGTTCAACCGTCAGTGGCGGCCGCGGGGCTTCGGGCTCGTTCTCGCCGAGGCCGTCTTCACGCTGACCGATCCGCCGCTGCGGTTCTTCCGTCGGCTGATCCCTCCGTTGCGGCTCGGACCCATCGCTCTCGACCTCGGATTCCCGGTGACGATGCTCAGCTGCTTCGTGCTGCTCACGATCGTCCGGGTGATCGAGCGCCTGTAGCCCCCCGTCGCACGCCCCACGAGCGCCGACTATGCTTGATCAGTACGGTTCGCCGATGGCGGGCCGACCGAATCGGCCCGCGTCGTGAGCCCCGAAAGAGGAAACACCATGGCTTTGACCCCGGAAGACGTCGTCACCAAGCAGTTCCAGCACGTGCGGTTCAAGGAGGGCTTCGACCCCGACGAGGTGGATGACTTCCTCGACGAGATCGTCGTCGAGTGGCGCAAGACCATCGCCGAGAACGAAGAGCTGAAGACCAAGCTCGCCGCGTACGAGTCCGGTGAAGCCGCTCCCGCCGAGGTCGTCGAGGCTGCGGTCGTCGAGGAGCCGGCTCCCGCCGTCGTGGAGGCCGTGCCCGCTTCGGAGGCTCCCGCCGCCGGTGGCGTCGCGGCATCCGCCGGCATCATCGAGCTCGCTCAGCGCCTGCACGACGAGCACGTCGCCGAAGGCCAGGCCCAGCGCGACAAGCTCATCTCCGAGGCCCAGTCCAAGGCCGCGTCCATCCTGGCCGAGGCCGAGGCCAAGGGTCGCGACGAGATGGCCCGCCTCGAGGCGGAGCGCGTCACGCTGGAGAGCCGCATCAGCGAGCTGCGCCAGTTCGAGCGCGACTACCGCTCGCAGCTGCGCGGCTTCATCGAGGACAAGCTGCGCGACCTCGACGTCGCCGGCACCACCTCGGGCGCCTCGCCGGTCTCGGCTTCCTGAGCCCGGTGACGGACCCGTCCCCTCAGCACAAGACCCTGAACAGGGCGGCGGCCGGTGCCCTCGTCGCGATCCTCGCGGCGCTGGTGCTGGCCGCCGACCAGTTCACCAAGCATCTGGCTCTCACGTCGCTGCCGTATCAGGAACCGGTGGCGGTGTGGGGCGATGTCCTGCAGTTCTATCTGACAAGGAATCCGGGCGCGGCGTTCTCGCTCCTCGAGGGTCAGACGTGGATCTTCACCGTCGTGATGACCGTCGCCGCGCTGGTCATCGTCTCGCTCACGGTGATGCGCGTGCGCTCCCGTGTCTGGGCGATCGTCCTCGGCCTGCTGCTCGGCGGCATCCTGGGCAACCTCACCGATCGCGTGCTGCGCGACCCGGGGTTCCTGGTCGGTCACGTCGTCGACTTCATCAACACGCCCTGGATGTGGCTCGGCATGAACCCGGCCATCTACAACGTGGCCGACATGTTCATCGTGACGATGATGATCGGTGTCGCCCTGCTCGTGGTCGTCGGCGTGCGCCTCGACGGCACGCGTGAGCGCCGCGGCGACGCGACCGCGCCAGCGGCGTCCGACGCGGATGACGCGCCCACCGGGCTGCGCGAGGACTGATGCCGTCACGCACCCTTCCCATCCCCGACGGTCTCGACGGCGTCCGGGTGGATGCCGCCCTCGCCAAGATGCTGGGGTTCTCGCGCACCTTCGCGGCCGAGGTCGCCGAAGCCGGCGGCGTGCGGATGGACGGGCGCCCGCTCGGTAAATCGGATCGTCTGCGCGCCGGGGGATGGCTCGAGCTCGAGTGGGAAGACCGCCGCGAGCCGGAGATCGTCCCCCTCGCGGTGCCCGACCTCGGGATCGTCTACGACGACGACGAGATCGTGGTCGTCGACAAGCCCGCCGGTGTCGCGGCGCATCCGTCGCTCGGCTGGGAGGGGCCCACGGTCCTGGGCGCGCTGGCCGCGGCGGGCTTCCGGGTCGCCACGACGGGCGCCGCCGAACGCCAGGGCGTGGTGCATCGCCTCGACGTCGGTACGAGCGGCCTCATGGTCGTCGCCAAGACGGAGCGCGCGTACACCGCGCTCAAGCGGGCCTTCAAGGAGCGCGAGGTCGACAAGATCTACCACGCCGTCGTCCAGGGCCACCCCGACCCCCTCGCGGGCACGATCGATGCGCCGATCGGCCGCCATCCCTCCCACTCGTGGAAGTTCGCCGTGACCCCCGACGGCAAGGACTCGATCACCCACTACGAGACGCTCGAGGCGTTCCCGTCGGCCGCGCTGCTGGAGATCCACCTCGAGACGGGACGCACCCACCAGATCCGCGTGCACATGGCGGCGCACCGGCATCCCTGCGTCGGCGATCCGCTGTACGGGGCCGACCCCACCCTCTCGGCGCGGCTCGGCCTGTCGCGGCAGTGGCTGCACGCGCACGAGCTGTCGTTCTCGCACCCCGCCACGACGGAGTGGGTCACGTTCTCGAGCGACTACCCGGCCGACCTGGCCCACGCGCTCGACGTGCTGCGCGGCTGACGCGGGGTCGGACGCCGGTCCCATGCCGACCGGCGTACATGCCGGTGCCTAGCCTGGAGGAGTGACTCTCTCCGAACGTCCCTGGTTGTCCTCCTATGCGCCGGGGGTGCCGTCGGAGATCGAGCCCGTCACGCAGACCCTTCCGGACATGCTCGACGAGGCGGTCCGCACGCATCCGAGCCGGCCCGCGCTCGAGTTCTTCGGGGCCGTGACGACGTACCGCGACCTGGGGCGTGAGGTCGCGCGTGCGGCGGAGGGCCTGCGCAGACTCGGCGTGGTCGCCGGCGACCGCGTGGCGCTGATCCTGCCCAACTGCCCTCAGCACATCGTCGCGTTCTACGCGGTGCAGCGCCTCGGGGCGATCGTCGTCGAGCACAATCCGCGCTACACGGCACCGGAGCTGCGGCACCAGTTCGAGGTGCACCACGCGCGCGTGGCGGTCGTGTGGGATGCCGTGGCGGACACCGTCGCCGACTTCCCCGCGGACATCCGTCCGAACCACATCGTCGCCGTGCGCATGATCGACGCGATGCCGCGCCGCACCCGCCTGGCGCTGCGGCTGCCGGTGAAGAAGGCGCGCGACGCGCGGAACGCACTCTCGGCGCGTCCCCGGGCGAAGGGGGTGCGCACGTGGGCGGAGCTCGCCTCGTCGCGTCCGCTCGCGCGGCGACACCCCCGTCCCGCCGTGGACGACGTCGCCGCGCTCCAGTTCACCAGCGGCACCACGGGGACTCCGAAGGCCGCGATCCTCACCCACCGCAATCTGCGCTCGAACGCGGCGCAGTCCGCCGCGTGGGTGCCCGACCTCGTGCCGGGGCGCGAGGTGTTCTACGCGGTCCTCCCGCTCTTCCACGCCTACGGGCTCACGCTGTGCCTCACGACGGCGCTGTCGGTCGGCGCCCGCATCGTGCTGTTCCCGACCTTCGATGTGGGGATGACGCTGGACGCGATCCGACGGACGCCGCCGACCTTCCTCGCCGCCGTCCCGCCGATCTACGACGCCCTCGCCCGGGCGACGGCGCGCGAGGGCGTCGACCTCTCGAGCCTGCGCAACGCGATCTCGGGGGCGATGTCGCTGCCGCCGTCCACGGTGCTGCGGTGGGAGGAGGCCACGGGCGGTCTCATCGTCGAGGGCTACGGGATGACGGAGTCGTCGCCGATCAGTCTCGGCAACCCGATGGGGCCGCGGCGTCGGCCCGGAACGGTCGGCGTCCCGTTCCCGAGCACCGAGATCCGCGTGGTCGACCCCGCCGATCCGGCACGCGACCTCCAGGTCGGTGAGGAGGGGGAGCTGCTCGTGCGCGGTCCGCAGGTGTTCCAGGGGTACTGGAACCAGCCCGGCGAGACGGCGACCGCGCTCCTGGCGGGCGGATGGCTGCGCACCGGTGACATCGTGGCCGTGGATGCCGACGGATTCGTGACCGTCGTCGACCGGCTCAAGGAGCTGATCATCAGCGGTGGCTTCAACATCAGCCCGAGCGAGGTGGAGAACGCGCTGCTGCTGCATCCGGATGTGGCGGACGCGGCCGCCGTGGGGATCCCCCGTTCGGACGGCTCGGAGACGGTCACGGCGGCCGTCGTGATGCGGGAGGGGTCGGTGTTCGACGCCGACGAGATCCGCGCGTTCACGCGGGCGCATCTGGCGGCGTACAAGGTGCCGCGGGCGGTCGTGGAGTTCGACGCACTGCCGCGCTCGCTCGTCGGCAAGGTGATCCGCCGCGAGGTGCGCGAGGAGGTCCTCCGGCGCCGGCGGCCGTGACGGTCAGCGGCCGCCCGCGAAGGCGGCCGGATCGTCCTCGGCCAGGGCGAGGGCGATCTTGCGGACGTGGGCCTGCTCCACGTCGGTGAGCTCGCCCAGCCCGTACCATCCGACCTCGGTGAGCTCCCCGTCGGCGGGATGGGGCTCGCCCGAGACCCAGTCGCAGCGGAACACGAGGTCGAGGTAGTCGACCTGGTCGCCGTTGGCGTACGTGATGCGGGGCAGCTGCTGCACGAGCGCGAGCCGCGTCGCGCGCACCGTGACACCGGCCTCTTCGCGGCACTCCCGGACGGCGGCGTCCGCGGGCTCCTCGCCGGGGTCGACGATGCCCGAGACGCTCTGCCAGGCACCGTTGTCGGCGCGTCTTCCGAGCAGCACCTTCTCGTCCTTGAAGACGACCGCCGTCACTCCCACCAGCGGCAGCGGGGCGCCGCCGATCTTCTCGCGGAGGGACAGGACGAACTCGGGGGTGGCCATACGCTCAGCCTAGGTCTCTCACCCTCAGGTTGAGGGTGAGGTGAGCTGACGCGCAGCCCCGAGCGTCCCGCCGGCGATGTCGGCGGTGTTCGTAGACTCGATGGGTGGCCACCGACTCCTTCGTTCATCTGCACGTGCACAGCGAATACTCGATGCTCGACGGGGCGGCGAAGATCGGCGCCATGACCCAGGCGGCGGCCGAGTACGGGATGCCGGCGATCGCGGTGACCGACCACGGCAACACCTTCGCCGCGTTCGAGTTCTACAACGCCGCCAAGGCGGCGGGGGTCAAGCCCATCATCGGCCTGGAGGCCTACGTCACGCCCGGCACCCACCGCAGCGACAAGTCGCGCGTCGCGTGGGGCTCGCCCGACCAGAAGAGCGATGACGTGTCGGGCTCGGGCGCCTACACGCACATGACGATGTGGAGCCAGAGCACGGAGGGCATGCACAACCTCTTCCGGCTCAGCTCGCTCTCGAGCATGGAGGGCTACTACTTCAAGCCGCGGATGGACCGCGAGCTGCTCCAGACCTACGGCAAGGGGCTCATCGCCACGACGGGGTGCCCCTCCGGCGAGGTGCAGACCCGGCTGCGACTCGGGCAGTACGACGCCGCGCGCGCGGCGGCGGCGGAGTTCCAGGACATCTTCGGCAAGGAGAACTACTTCGCCGAGATCATGGACCACGGCCTCTCGATCGAGCGCCGCGTGATGACCGACCTCATCCGGCTGGCGAAGGACCTCGACATCCCGCTCGTCGCGACGAACGACTCGCACTACACACACCAGCACGAGGCCGACGCGCACGAGGCCCTGCTCTGCGTCCAGTCCGGCTCGACGCTCGACGACCCGAACCGGTTCAAGTTCGACGGCGACGGCTACTACATCAAGACCGCCGCCGAGATGCGACAGCTGTTCCGCGATCACCCCGAGGCGTGCGACAACACGCTCCTGATCGCCGAGCGCTGCGAGGTCGAGTTCAACACCTCTGCCAACTACATGCCGCGCTTCCCGGTCCCCGCCGGCGAGACCGAGGACAGCTGGCTCATCAAGGAGGTCGAGGCGGGGCTGCACTACCGCTATCCCGGCGGCATTCCCGACAAGGTGCGCAAACAGGCCGAGTACGAGACCGGCATCATCCTGCAGATGGGCTTCCCGGGCTACTTCCTCGTCGTCGCCGACTTCATCAACTGGGCCAAGGACAACGGCATCCGCGTGGGTCCGGGGCGCGGCTCGGGCGCCGGGTCGATGGTCGCGTACGCCATGCGCATCACCGACCTCGACCCGCTCGAGCACGGCCTCATCTTCGAGCGCTTCCTCAACCCCGACCGCGTCTCCATGCCCGACTTCGACGTCGACTTCGATGACCGTCGCCGCGGCGAGGTGATCGACTACGTGACCGCGAAGTACGGCTCCGAACGCGTCGCGCAGATCGTCACCTACGGCACCATCAAGTCGAAGCAGGCCCTCAAGGATGCCGGCCGCGTGCTCGGCTTCCCGTTCAGCATGGGGGAGCGGCTGACCAAGGCCATGCCTCCGGCGGTGATGGGCAAGGACATGCCGCTGTCGGGCATGTACGACAGCGCCCACCCGCGTTTCAAGGAGGCGAGCGAGTTCCGCTCGCTCATCGACACCGACCCCGAGGCCAAGACGGTGTTCGATCGCGCGCTGGGTCTGGAGGGTCTGAAACGTCAGTGGGGCGTGCACGCCGCGGGCGTCATCATGTCCAGCGAGCCGCTGCTGGACATCATCCCGATCATGCGCCGCGAGCAGGACGGCCAGATCGTCACCCAGTTCGACTATCCGTCGTGCGAGGCCCTCGGGCTGATCAAGATGGACTTCCTGGGCCTTCGCAACCTGACGATCATCTCCGACGCGCTCGACAACATCCGCCTGAACCGCGGGGAGGAGCTCGACCTCGAGCACCTGACCCTGGACGACCGCGACGCCTACGATCTGCTCACCCGCGGTGACACGCTCGGCGTCTTCCAGCTCGACGGCGGACCGATGCGGGCGCTGCTGCGGCTGATGAAGCCCGACAACTTCGAGGACATCTCGGCCGTCATCGCGCTGTACCGCCCCGGTCCCATGGGCGCGAACTCGCACACCAACTACGCGCTGCGCAAGAACGGCCAGCAGCCCATCACTCCGATCCACCCGGAGCTCGAGGAGCCGCTGCGCGACATCCTCGACACCACCTACGGCCTGATCATCTATCAGGAGCAGGTCATGGCGATCGCGCAGAAGGTGGCGGGGTTCTCGCTCGGACAGGCCGACATCCTGCGTCGCGCCATGGGCAAGAAGAAGAAGTCCGAGCTCGACAAGCAGTACGAGGGCTTCTCCGGAGGCATGAAGGAGCGCGGGTACGGCGAGGCGGCCGTCCAGGCGCTGTGGGACATCCTCCTGCCGTTCTCCGACTACGCGTTCAACAAGGCGCACTCCGCGGCCTACGGACTCGTCTCGTACTGGACGGCGTATCTCAAGGCCCACTACCCGGCCGAGTACATGGCCGCCCTGCTGACCAGCGTCGGCGACTCCAAGGACAAGATGGCGGTGTACCTCAACGAGTGCCGCCGCATGGGCATCCGGGTGCTCCCGCCCGACGTGAGCGAGTCGATCCGCTACTTCGCGGCCGTCGGCGAGGACATCCGCTTCGGCCTCGGTGCCGTCCGCAACGTCGGCGCCAACGTCGTCGACGGCATCGTCGAGGCGCGCGGTGAGGAGGGCTTCTCGAGCTTCCACCACTTCCTCGACACGGTGCCGATGCACGTCGCCAACAAGCGCACCGTCGAGTCGCTCATCAAGGCGGGCGCCTTCGACTCGATGGGCGACACGCGTCGCGCGCTGCTCGAGGTGCACGAGGATGCCGTCGAGGCCGCCGTCGACCGCAAACGCAACGAGGCCCAGGGCGCCATCGGGTTCGACTTCGACAGTCTCTACGACGCCGCCGAGGAAGTCGTCCCGCCGAAGGTGCCGCCGCGGCCCGAGTGGACGAAGAAGGACAAGCTGGCCTTCGAGCGCGAGATGCTCGGCCTGTACGTCTCCGATCACCCGCTGGCCGGCCTGGAGATCCCGCTCGCGAAGCACGCGTCGCTCTCGATCCACGATCTGCTCTCCTCCGACGACATCAACGACGGCGACATCGTGACGGTGGCCGGGCTCGTGACGAGCGTGCAGCACCGCGTCGCGAAGCAGAGCGGCAACCCGTACGGCATGATCACCGTCGAAGACTTCGACGGTGAGGTCACCGTGATGTTCATGGGGAAGACCTACACGGAGTTCCAGTCGATGCTCGTGGCGGACAGCATCCTCGTCGTGCGGGGGCGCGTGTCGCGGCGCGACGACGGCCTCAACCTGCACGGTCAGTCCGCGTTCTCGCCCGATCTCGGCTCCGTGGACGCCACCGGCTCGCTCGTGCTCCTCATGCCGGAACATCGCGCCACCGAGCGGATCGTCACCGAACTGGCCCAGGTGTTCTCGCGGCATCCGGGCGACACCGAGGTGACGCTCAAGCTCCACAAGAGCGGCGTGGCGAAGGTGTTCGAGGTGCCCGCCCAGGTGCGCGTGACCGTCGATCTCTACGGTGAGCTGAAGGGCCTTCTCGGACCGCAATGTCTCGGCTGACGCCGCGACGGTCCGAGTAGGATCGCAGTCGAGTTCTGATCCGGAAGGATGCGTCACGTGACCGACGAGAAGCCCACCCCCGACCCCGCCGACGACAGCGCGACGGAGGACGCCACCGTCTCCGTCCCTGCGGCGGCCGGCCCGGACGACGAGCCGACGGCCGCGCACGCGGAGCAGCCGGCCACGGAGCCCGCAGAGCAGCCCGCCGCGCAGTCCGACGAGCAGCCCGCTGCCCGGCCCGCGGCGTCGGACGACGACCCCGACGTGTCTTACGCGACCTTCTCCGAGGCGTTCCAGGCGATCACCGACGGGCCCGACGGCGTCGACGAGGCCGCGTCGCCGCAGTACGGCGTCGGTCCCTTCTCGGTGCGGGAGGTCTCGCTGGGCGCGATCTGGCTGGTGGCGTTCGTCGTCTCGTTCTTCCCGATCTACAGCTACGGCAACCGCGGCTGGGGCCCCTCGGTCTGGACGGGCATCGACTGGGTGCTGACGATCGGCGTGCCCACCGTGGCCGTCTTCCTGATCGGTCTGCGCCGGCTCTCGCCGCAGGGCATCCGTCGCGTCGGCTCGCTCGGCATCGACCAGTTCGCCTCGGTGGCCTTCACCGTCTCGTCCGTCGTCTGGCTCGGCATCCTGTGGAGCTCGTTCGTCTCGCTCGGCGGCGGAAGCGTCTTCCTGGCCACCTGGGTCGTCTGGGTGGAGTTCATCCTCATGCTCGCCGGGGTCGTACTCACCGTGTTCGCGCCGTTGCTGCCCACGGTCGGGGAGGACTTCCGTTACCGGACCGAGGTTCCGGCCCACCGCTACGCGCGCCCGGCGCGTCCCGTCGTCGCGCGGCCCGCGGCCGCCCGTCCCGCCTTCGCCGCCGCACCGACCACCGCCGCGGAGACCGGCGCCGACGCGGCGGCGGGCACCGCCACCGGTGTCGTCGAGCCCGTCACCGAGACGACCGTCCTCGACGAGACCGTCGTCGCCCCCGCCGCGTCGCAGGCGTTCTGGGCTCTCGCCCCCGTCGAGCGCGACGTCGTCGATGAGAACGGCGCCCCGCTGTTCCGCATCGGACCGACGGCGTGGGCGCTCGTCATCGAGGATCGCGGCGACACGTACGTCGTGCGCCACGAAGACGGACGCATCGGCTACCTCACCGACGTCTCCGGCGTCACACGCGGGTAGCCTGGACGGATGCTCCGCACCATCGATCTGCGCGGTCGTGACCTGACCACCGCGCAGCTGCTCTCGGCCGTGCCGCGTGCACAGGCCGCCCGCGCCGAGGCGCTGCAGGCCGCCTCCGACATCGTCGCGGACGTGCGCGAGCGCGGGGAGGCGTCGCTGCGCGACCAGGCTGCCCGCTTCGACCGCGTCACCGACCACGACATCCGGGTGCCCGCCGCGCACCTCGACGAGGCGCTCGAGCACCTCGACCCGACCGTCCGGCGTGCGCTCGAGGAGGCGATCCGCCGCGTGCGCATCGCCTCCGCCGCGCAGGTGCCGCCCCCCACGACGACGGATCTGGGGCCGGGAGCACGCGTCGAGCAGCGCTGGCAACCGGTGCGGCGCGCCGGCGTGTACGTGCCCGGCGGGAAGGCGGTCTACCCGTCGAGCGTCGTGATGAACGTCGTCCCGGCGCAGGTGGCCGGCGTCGGCGAGGTGGCGCTGGCGTCGCCGCCGCAGGCCGAGTTCGGCGGGCGGGTGCACCCCGACATCCTGGCGGCGGCACGGCTGCTGGGCGTCACGGAGGTGTACGCGATCGGCGGTGCCGGGGCCGTCGGGGCCTACGCGTACGGCGTGGAGAGCATCGGACTCGATCCCGTGGATGTCGTGACGGGCCCGGGCAACAACTTCGTCGCCGCCGCGAAGCGCGCCGTCGGCGGCCTGGTCGGCACCGACTCCGAGGCCGGCGCGACGGAGATCCTCATCGTCGCGGACGAGTCGGCGGATGCCGCGCTCGTCGCCGTCGACCTGATCAGCCAGGCCGAGCACGACGAGCAGGCGTCCGCGGTGCTCGTGACCTGGTCGCCCGAGCTCGCCGAGAGCGTGCGGGCGCAGGTCGCCGAGCGCGTCGAGCGCACGCGCAACGGAGCCCGCGCGCGCGTGGCGCTGAACGGCCCCCAGTCCGCCGTCGTCCTCGTCGACGACCTCGCGGTGGCGACCGCGTTCAGCAACGCCTACGCCCCCGAGCACCTCGAGCTGCACCTGCGCGCCCCGCGGCCCGAGGACTTCGTCAACGCGGGAGCGGTCTTCGTCGGCGAGAACTCGCCGGTGAGCCTCGGCGACTATCTCGCGGGCAGTAACCACGTGCTTCCCACCGGTGGTCAGGCGCGGTACGCCGCCGGGCTGTCGGCATCCACGTTCCTGCGGCCGCAGCAGGTGATCGCGTACGACCGTGAGGCCCTGCGCGCCGTGCACGACGGGATCGTGGCCCTCGCAGTCGCCGAGGAGCTGCCGGCGCACGGCGAAGCCGTGACGGCCCGATTCGCCGACGTGCGGGCGGGGGAGTAGCTCGTGCACTGTCCCTTCTGCCGACACGCCGACTCGCGCGTCATCGACTCCCGCACGAGCGACGACGGACTCAGCATCCGCCGCCGCCGGCAGTGCCCGCAATGCGGCGGTCGGTTCACGACCATCGAGACCGCGAGCCTCAACGTCATCAAGCGCTCCGGGGTCATCGAGCCGTTCAGTCGTGAGAAGGTCATGTCGGGCGTGCGCAAGGCCTGCCAGGGTCGCCCCGTGACCGAGGCCGACCTCGCGGTGCTCGCTCAGGCGGTCGAGGAGGCGGTTCGCCAGACCGGCGCGTCGCAGATCGACACGAACGAGATCGGGCTGACCATCCTCGGTCCCCTCCGCGATCTCGACGAGGTCGCCTACCTGCGATTCGCCAGCGTCTACCAGGCGTTCGACTCGCTGGAGGACTTCGAAGCCTCGATCGCCCAGCTGCGCGCCGACCACGCGCGCGACGCCGCCGACTAGACACGGCGCCCGCGCGCGGCACGCCGGGACGCGAGCCCTAGGCTGGGAGCCGATGTACCCCTTCATCTTCCGCACCGTGTTCGCCCACATGGATCCCGAGCGTGCCCACCACCTCGTGATCCCCGTCATCCGCGCGTTCGGCGTGTGGCCGTTGCGGCCGATCGTCCGGGCGCTGACGGCGCCCGACCCCGTGCTGCGGACGCCCGCGCTGGGGCGCGTCTTCGATTCGCCGTTCGGTGTCGCGGCCGGCTTCGACAAGAACGCCGTCATGAGCGAGGGGCTCTACGCGCTCGGCTTCGGGCACGTCGAGGTGGGCACCGTCACGACGGTCCCGCAGGCCGGCAACCCGCGCCCGCGACTGTTCCGCCTCATCCCCGACCGCGCGCTGATCAACCGCATGGGCTTCAACAACGCCGGGGCCGCGGCGGCCGCCGCGCGTCTGGAGCGTTCGCGGCGCCGGGCTCGGCGCACCGTCCTCGGCGCCAACATCGGCAAGAGCCGCATCGTCGACGTCGAGCACGCCACCGCCGACTACGTCACCAGCACGAAGCTCGTCGCGGGGGAGGCGGACTACCTCGTGGTCAACGTGTCGTCGCCGAACACGCCGGGTCTGCGCGGCCTACAGGCCGTCGAGACGCTCCGCCCGCTGCTCGAGGCGGTGCGGGATGCCGCGGGCTCCACGCCGCTGCTGGTGAAGATCGCGCCCGACCTCGAGGACGACGAGGTCGCCGCGGTGGCCCGTCTCGCGGTCGATCTCGGCCTGGCGGGACTGGTCGCCACGAACACGACCATCTCGCGGGACGGACTGACCGTGGATGCCCGCACCGTCGCGGCGATGGGCGCCGGAGGACTGTCCGGGGCCCCGCTGCGCCGCCGATCCCTCGAGGTGCTGCGGATCGTCCGTGCCGCGGTTCCCGACGATTTCTGCATCATCGCGGCGGGCGGCGTCGAGACCGCGGACGACGTGCAGGAGCGGCTGGATGCCGGTGCGAACCTCGTGCAGGGCTACACGGGCTTCATCTATCGCGGGCCGCTCTGGGCGCGTCAGATCAACCGGGGGTTGGCCGCGCGTCGGCGGCGCTGACGCTCGGCCGGCCTTCGGGCGCCCGATCGAAGCGCACCGTCTCCCGCCGGGTACGCGGGCGCAGTCCCGCCTGCTCGAGCGCACGGGTCATGCGGTGCTGCAACGGCGGCAGCTCGGACGCCGCACCGGCATCCTGGCGCACCATCCCGACGAGGAAGGTCTCGCTCCGGCTCGCCGTGTGGATCTCGAGCCGCGCCATGTCGCCGCGTGGGCACCATACGAGCCGTCGGATCATCGCGAACGGGACCACCCAGGGCGGTCCGGCGGCCGTGTGCACCTCGATCGCGCCCGTGCTCCAGCGGACGGTCAGGCGTGAGCGGCGGCGGTTGACGAGGGCGCGCACCGCGGCGTAGAGGGGGAGGGCGATGAGCCCGCCGAACAGGACGACCAGCATCAGCGGCGGCAGGCGCAGCACCCACCGCTCGGCGAGGATCACGATCGTCAGCGCGAGTGCGCCGCCCAGCGCGACAGCCCCCACGATGAGGGCGGTCAGCCGCCGCGGGGAGAGGCGGGATGCCGTGACCGTGAGCTCCGGACGGCTGTCGGCTCCGCCCCAGGCGGGCGTCGCCATCGCCCGCGCCCGACGGGATGCGCTGCGGTCGATCTGACTCGACACCCGTCCCAGCAGCGTCACGAGCACCCAGCCGGCGGCCGGGGGGACGCCGAGCGCCGCCTGGAAGATTGGACGACGCCACGGCTCGGGAAGGCCTCGGATCGCGTCGAGCACGGCCATGCTCGTGGGCAGCAGCGCGATCGCGCACACGGCCAGGATCACGTGAAGCGTCCACTGCCGGCGAGGGGGGAGTGCGCTCAGGGAGTTGACGGCGGCGAAGGCGAGCGCCCATCCGCCGACGATGACGCTGAGGTAGGCCGGGAAGCCGTCGACATCCCGCGCGGCCAGCGTCATGCCGACGATGACGAGCGCGAGCCCGGCCAGCGCCGGAGCGACGACGAACCAGCGACGCCAGCTGCGGTCCGGGCGCACCGCCACGTCAGGCGGGACGGCCGCCGCGCTTGACCTGCGGCTTCGGCAGACGCATGAAGCGCATCTGGATGGTGCGCATCGCCGCGTACCAGCCGAGGCCCTTCTCGATGCGGTCGCCGAACTTCGCGCGCGCGAGCTTCTTCACCCGGATGCTGGTGATCACCATGTCGATGACGACGAAGAGGATGTAGAGCCACAGGGCCGCGAACCCGTAGTACACGATCGCCGTGTTCGGGATGAGACTGAGCAGGATCACGATGAGCATCAGGGGCATCAGCAGCTCGCCCGCGTGCCAGCCGCCGTCCACGACGTCGCGGACGAACCGGCGCTGCGGGCCCTTGTCGCGGGCCGGGAGATAGCGGTCCTCCCCGTTGGCCATGCCGATCCGCGCCTTCTCCCGCTGCGTGGCGAGCTCGGCCTTCGCACGGGCGCGCGCTTCCTTCGTGTCGGCGACGAGAGGGCGCTTGCGGGCCGCCTCCCGCTCGGCGCGCGACGGCGTCGGGCGGTTCTTGCCGGGACCGGTGGGGACGTCTGCGGCGGCGTCGGGGGCGGCGGGGTTCTTGGCCACGATGTGGATCCTCGTTGTCTTCACGGGTGGTGCGCACGCACGTGGATGCGCGAGAGCTGCCCCCTAAGATTACCCGCATGAGTTCGGACCTGTCCCGCCGTCACGCCGTCCGCGACGCCGCCGAAGCGGCCGTCCCCGCCGCCCTCGCCGATCTGGGGCGCCTCGTGCGGATCCCCTCCGTCGCCTTCCCGGGTTTCGATCGTGCGGAGGTGGCGCGCAGCGCGGAGGCCGTCAAGGAGCTCCTCGACGACCTGGGCATCTTCGACCGCGTCGAGGTCAAGACCGCCGTGGTCCCCGAGACGGGCATCGAGGGGATGCCGGCCGTGCTCGCCTCCCGCGCGGCGCGCAACGGCCGCCCCACGATCCTGCTCTACGCCCACCACGACGTGCAGCCCGTGGGCGACGAGACGCTGTGGGAGACGGCGCCGTTCGAGCCGACGGTGCGCGGCGGACGCCTTTACGGGCGCGGCGCCGCCGACGACAAGGCCGGGATCATGGCCCACGTCGGTGCGCTCCGCGCGCTCGTGGAGGTCCTGGGCGATGACGTCGACCTCGGCGTCAACCTGTTCATCGAAGGCGAGGAGGAGGCCGGCTCCGCGTCGTTCGCGGCGTTCCTCCGCGAGAACGCCGACGCGCTGCGCGCCGACGTCATCGTCGTCGCCGATTCCGGCAACTGGGACGCCGTCACACCGGCGCTCACCGTCTCGTTGCGCGGCAACGCCCGCTTCACCCTCACGGTGCGTGCCCTCGAGCACGCCTCGCACTCGGGCATGTTCGGCGGAGCCGTGCCCGATGCGATGCTCGCGACGATCACGCTGCTGTCGACCCTCTGGGACGGGGACGGCGCCGTCGCCGTGGCGGGCCTGGCGGAGAGGGATGCCGCGACGCCGGAGTACACGGAGGAGACGCTCCGCGACGAGGCCGGCCTGCCCGACGGCGTGAGCCCGATCGGGCGGGGGACGATCCTCAGCCGGATCTGGAACAAGCCGTCCATCACGGTGACCGGCATCGACGCGCCGAGCGTGAAGAACGCGTCGAACACGCTGGCGCCGGAGGTCTCGGTGGTCATCAGCATGCGCGTCGCCCCCGGCCAGCCCGCGCGGGAGGCGTACGCCGCGCTGGAGGCCCATCTGCGCGCGCACGCGCCGTTCGGCGCGGAGCTCACGTTCCGCGACGTCGACTGCGGCGACGCCTTCCTCGTCGACACGAGCGGCTCCGCGGTCACCGCGGCGCGCACCGCCCTGCGCGAGGGCTACGGCGTCGAGCCGGTCGACATCGGTATCGGCGGGTCGATCCCGTTCATCGCCGACCTGGTGCGCGAGTTCCCCGGCGCCGAGATCCTGGTGACCGGCGTCGAGGACCCCCACGCGCGTGCGCACAGCCCCAACGAGTCGTTGCACCTGGACACGTTCCGCCACGCGCTCGTGTCGGAGGCGCTGCTGCTGGAGGAACTGGACGGCCGGACGGCGGCGAAGGGCTGAGCCGGACCGGGCCCCGGTCGGCTCCCGCGGCGTAGAATCGAGCAGACCCGCCGTCTCATCACGGCTTCGATCACCGAGGTTCCGGAGAGTGCCATGACCGACATCGCCACGAACGCCCCCGCCACCGCCACCGAGGCCGCCCACGGCGTGCTGCTCACGGATGCCGCGGCCGACAAGGTCAAGAGCCTCCTGCAGCAGGAGGGCCGCGACGACCTGCGTCTGCGCGTCGCCGTGCAGCCCGGCGGCTGCTCCGGCCTCATCTACCAGCTCTACTTCGACGAGCGCTTCCTCGACGGCGACCAGGCCGTCGACTTCGACGGTGTCGAGGTCATCGTCGACGACATGTCGGTGCCGTATCTCGACGGCGCGACGATCGACTTCAAGGACACCATCTCGGAGCAGGGTTTCACGATCGACAACCCCAACGCGGCCGGCAGCTGCGCGTGCGGTGACAGCTTCCACTGAGTCCTGACGTCGGCGCAGATCAGGCCGGGAAAACCCCTCCGATAGTGGCAGACATCCTGGGCGGATGGCCTGAATCGTGTGGGAGGTTGCCCTAGACTGAACGGTGTTCGACCTTCATGACCCCGAAAGGTGCACCGTGCGCGTCAAACGCCGACTCCGGCTCGCCGTCATCCCGATCGGGATCGCCTCGGCGATCGCCCTCGCGGGATGCACTCCCACCGAGCTGAACGGCTTCCTGCCGGGTTTCACCGACGATGGAACGCAGGCCACGAACCACACCGAGATGGTGTCGGGGCTGTGGGTCAACTCGTGGATCGTCCTCCTCGCCGTCGGTGTGATCACCTGGGCCCTCATGGGATGGGCGGCCATCGCGTACCGTCGCCGTCGCGGCCAGCGGGGTCTGCCGGTGCAGCTGCGCTACAACATGCCGGTCGAGATCTTCTACACGGTCGTCCCGCTGATCCTCGTGCTCGGCTTCTTCGCCTTCACCGCCCGTGACCAGGCGATCCTGGAGACCCAGTACGACAACCCCGACGTGTGCGTCACCGCGATCGGCAAGCAGTGGGCGTGGGACTTCCAGTACAACGACGACACGGCCGACTGCCAGGCCGGCGACGACGCCGTCTGGACCATGGGCGTCCAGGCGCAGACCGACGCCAAGGGTGACATCACCAGCGAACTGCCGACCCTCGTCCTCCCGGTCAACGAGACGGTCAAGCTCAAGCTGACCTCGCGCGACGTGATCCACTCGTTCTGGATCATCGACTTCCTGTACAAGAAGGACATGTACATCGGGAAGGACAACTACTGGTCCTTCACGCCGACGCGTGTCGGCGAGTACGACGGCAAGTGCGCCGAGCTCTGCGGCCAGTACCACTCGATGATGCTCTTCAAGGTGAAGGTCGTCGAGCCGGCCGAGTACCAGGAGTACCTGGCGGGTCTGCGCGCTGCCGGCCAGACCGGTGACATCAACAAGGCCTACGACCGGCTCCAGAACTTCCCGGGTACGGGCGCCTCCACCGAAGCCGAGGGAGAACACTGATGGCGACGACGCTTCCTCTCCAGGGTGAGACCTCCTCTCGCCCGACCACTCTGCCCCCGCGTCAGGCCGCGCTGATGAGCTCGACCCGCGTGGAGCAGAAGGGCAACATCATCGTCAAGTGGATCACCTCCACTGACCACAAGACGATCGGGTACATGTACCTCATCGCCTCGGTGATCTTCTTCCTCCTCGGCGGCGTGATGGCCCTCATCATCCGCGCGGAGCTGTTCGAGCCGGGCATGCAGATCCTTCCCACGAAGGAGCAGTACAACCAGCTCTTCACGATGCACGGCACGATCATGCTGCTGATGTTCGCGACGCCCCTGTTCGCGGGCTTCGCCAACGCGATCCTGCCGCTGCAGATCGGTGCCCCCGACGTGGCGTTCCCGCGTCTGAACGCGTTCGCGCTGTGGCTGTTCATCTTCGGCTCGGTCATCGCCGTCGCGGGGTTCCTCACGCCGCAGGGCGCCGCCGCCTTCGGGTGGTTCGCCTACCAGCCGCTCGCCGGCGCGACGTTCTCTCCGGGTGCCGGAGGAAACCTCTGGATGCTGGGGCTCGGCATGTCCGGCTTCGGCACGATCCTCGGCGCCGTGAACTTCATCACGACGATCATCACGATGCGCGCGCCCGGCATGACGATGTGGCGTCTGCCGATCTTCTCGTGGAACACGCTGGTCACCAGCATCCTGATCCTGATGGCCTTCCCGGTGCTCGCCGCGGCGATCCTGGCGGCCGCGGCCGACCGCGTGCTCGGTGCGCACATCTACGACCCGGCCAACGGCGGCGTGCTCCTGTGGCAGCACCTCTTCTGGTTCTTCGGCCACCCCGAGGTGTACATCATCGCCCTGCCGTTCTTCGGCATCGTCTCCGAGATCTTCCCGGTGTTCAGCCGCAAGCCGATCTTCGGATACAAGACCCTGGTCTACGCGACGATCGCGATCGCGGCCCTGTCGGTGTCGGTGTGGGCTCACCACATGTACGTCACGGGTTCCGTGCTCCTGCCCTTCTTCGCGCTGATGACGATGCTGATCGCGGTTCCCACCGGCGTGAAGATCTTCAACTGGATCGGCACGCTCTGGCGCGGCTCGGTCACGTTCGAGACGCCCATGGTGTTCTCGCTCGGCTTCCTCGTCTCGTTCGTCTTCGGTGGCCTCACCGGCGTCATCCTCGCCTCGCCGCCGCTGGACTTCCACCTCTCCGACTCGTACTTCGTCGTCGCCCACTTCCACTACGTCGTCTTCGGCACGGTCGTGTTCGCGATGTTCGCCGGCTTCTACTTCTGGTGGCCGAAGTGGACGGGACGCATGCTCAACGAGCGGCTCGGCATGGTGCACTTCTGGATGCTGTTCATCGGCTTCCACATGACCTTCCTCATCCAGCACTGGCTGGGCGTCGACGGCATGGTCCGCCGCTACGCCGACTACTCGGCCGCCGACGGCTGGACGTGGCAGAACCAGGTGTCCACCATCGGCGCCATGATCCTCGGTGCGTCGATGATCCCGTTCTTCCTCAACGTGTGGCTGACCTCCCGCAAGGCGCCGCGCGTGACCGTGAACGACCCGTGGGGCTACGGCGGCTCGCTCGAGTGGGCCACCAGCTGCCCGCCGCCGCGTCACAACTTCACGTCGATCCCGCGGATCCGCAGCGAGCGTCCCGCGTTCGACCTCAACCACCCCGAGGCCGCGTTGCCCGTGGGCGTGGGACCGGCGAAGGACGCGCCCGATGCGCCCGTCGTCGACGTGGCCGAGGGGAAGGTCAAGTAAGTGAAGACCAACGTCAACCTCTGGTGGATCCTCTCCGGGTTCTTCCTGCTCTGCTTCGCCCTCTACACGGGGTGGAACATCATCGAGCACTCCGATCGTCCGTGGTTCCACGCGATCGAGTGGGTCGGCAGCGTCGCGCTGCTGTTCACGGTCTTCATGGCGGCGATGATCGGCTTCTACGTCGATCGGGTGCACCGCGCCCAGGGCGGCGAGCTCCCCGAGGACTCGCTGACGGCCGACATCGACGACGGCGACCCCGAGATGGGTGAGTTCAGCCCGTGGTCGTGGTGGCCGCTCGTGCTCGCCTTCTCGGCAGCCCTCGGCATCCTCGGCCTCGCGGTGGGCACGTTCCTCCTTCCCATCGGTCTCGGTGTCTTCGTCATCGCGATCGTGGGCTGGGTGTTCGAGTACTACCGCGGGTACTTCGCGCGCTGAGCGGCGACGCCACGTCGGCCGTGACGGCTCTCTCCCTGCGGGCCGGCGTCTCCAGCGACGTCGGCGGATACCGCGACGCCAATCAGGACGCCGCCTTCGTCGCCTCCTGGGGCGTGGGCGTCGCGGACGGCGTGGGCGGGGGCCCGGCGGGCGATCTCGCCTCCGCCGCGTTCTTGCACCGGCTCGTGGCGGGCGGGGCGATCCTCGAGGATGCCGACGAGCTCACGGCTCGCGTGCGGATCGCGAACTGGGACCTCGGTGCACATGTGCGGCGCGATCCCTCGCTGGCCGGGATGGCGACCACCTTCACGGGTCTGTGGTTCGGCCGCGGCGGGGCGCTGCTGCTCGCGCACACGGGCGACTCCCGCGGCTACCTGCTCCGCGAGGGGCACCTCATCCGTCAGACACGCGACGACTCCTTCGTCCAGGTGCTGGTGGACCAGGGGATCGTGCGCGAAGAGGATGCGATGACGCACCCGCGCCGCAACATCATCACGGCATCCCTGCGCGGTGAGCCCTCCGATCTCGTCCGCGTCAGTGAGCGCATCGCCGTGCGAGGAGATCGCTGGCTGCTGTGCAGCGACGGCGTCAGCGACTATCTCCCGGACGATGCGATCGCCGACATCCTCCGCACCGTGACGCGTCCTCAGACGGCCGCCGAGACGGTGGTCGCGGCATCCCTTCAGGCCGGCTCCCGCGACAACGTCACGGCCGTCGTCGCCGACGTCGCGAACGGCGCACCCCGCGGCGAGCGTCCGAGCTTCGCGGGCGCCGCCGCCGATCGGTTCGCGGAGGGCATCGACACCCTCGCCGGGTGAGCGCCGTCGTCCCGGGTCAGTCGGAGGCGGGGCGCACCACCATGACCTGGGCGTCGAACACGCGGGGGAGCGGGCCCTGGGCGCCCTGGGCGGGCAGTCCTTCGCGCACCCAGTACTCGTAGCCGCCGATCATCTCGCGCACCTGGTATCCGAGGCGCGCGAACGCGACCGCGCCTTTGGCGCCGGCGTTGCACCCCGGGCTCCAGCAATAGACCACGACGGGGGTGTCGAGCGGGATCTCGCGGGGTGCACGCGCCTCGATGTCCCGGTAGGGCATGTGCAGCGCGCCGACCGCGTGACCCTGCTCCCAGGCTTCTGCTCCGCGCACGTCGACGAGCACGAACTGCTCGCCGGCCTTCTGCGCGGCGTAGACGTCGGAGGGGTCGGTCTCGTGGGCGAGCTTCGCCGAGAAGTAGGCGAGGGTGTCATCGGTCATGGCGTCGACGCTACGGCAACGACGAAGCGGCGAGGAGGACCGGAACGGTCACTCCTCGCCGCTTGACTGCCAGCGTGCGGCGGACGTCAGTCCTTCGCGTCCTTCGCCTCGTCATCGGGGACGATCACGTTCGACGGGCGCACGGCCGTCTCGCTGTTGTGGCCGTCGTCGATCGGGTGGTGCGGCGCGTCGGGCACTCCGGCACGCTCGTGCATGCCCTGGATCTCCGCGTCCTCTTCGGTGGCGATGTGGTCCAGCGTGTGGTGCTGGTGCGCGCGCGCCGCCTCGAGCTCACTCTGGGTGACGGGGGAGAGGCGGTCCTCGAAGAACCACCGCGACAGCGAGGCGCGGAAGTTCTCGTGCCACGGGATGCGTCCCTGGTCATTGGGACGCACGACGAGCGGCTCGTTCGTCTCGAAGTCGACGAGCTTGACGACCTCGTACTGGTCGACGGGCTGGTGCACCTCGATGTACTCGCCGCCCGGAAGGCGCACGATGCGTCCGGACTCGTACCCGTGGAGCGCGATCTCGCGGTCCTTCTTCTGCAGCGCGATGCAGATGCGCTTGGTGATGAAGTATGCGAGGACGGGCCCGACGAACAGCAGCGCCTGGAGGGTGTGGATGACGCCCTCCATCGTGAGCCAGAAGTGGGTCGCGATGATGTCCGAGGATGCCGCGGCCCACAGCACCGCGTAGAAGGTCACGCCGGCGGCGCCGATCGCCGTGCGGGTGGCCGCGTTGCGCGGACGCTGTGCGATGTGGTGCTCGCGCTTGTCGCCCGTGATCCACGCCTCGATGAAGGGGTAGATCGCGACGAGCACGATGAACAGGCCGAGGGTGACCAGCGGGATCAGGATGTTGAACGACCAGGTGCGGTCCCAGAACACGGCCTCGAGGTGCGGGGGCACCAGACGCAGCGCGCCGTCGGCGAAGCCGATGTACCAGTCGGGCTGGGTGCCGGCGGAGACCGGTGACGGGTCGTACGGGCCGTAGTTCCAGATCGGGTTGATCGTGAACAGCGACGCGATCAGGACGATCACACCGAACGTGATGAAGAAGAAGCCGCCCATCTTGGACATGTACACCGGCATCATCGGGTAGCCGACGACGTTGCTGTTCGTGCGGCCGGGGCCGGCGAACTGGGTGTGCTTGTTCACGATCATCAGCATGAGGTGCACCGCCAGCAGGGCGACCAGGATGGCCGGCAGGAGCAGGATGTGCAGCGTGTACAGGCGGCCGACGATCTGCGTGCCGGGGAACTCGCCGCCGAAGAGCAGGAACGAGGTCCATGTGCCGATGACGGGGATGCCCTTGACCATGCCGTCGATGATGCGCAGGCCGTTGCCCGAGAGCAGGTCGTCCGGCAGCGAGTACCCGGTGAAGCCCTCGGCCATCGCGAGGATGAAGAGGACGAAACCGATGAGCCAGTTCAGCTCGCGCGGCTTGCGGAAGGCGCCGGTGAAGAACACGCGCAGCATGTGCACGCCGATGCCCGCCACGAACACCAGGGCCGCCCAGTGGTGGATCTGGCGCACCAGCAGGCCACCGCGGATGTCGAACGACAGGCGCAGCGTCGAATCCAGCGCCGCCGACATCTCGACGCCGCGCAGCGGCAGGAAGGCGCCGTTGTAGTGGGTCTCGACCATCGAGGCCTGGAAGAAGAACGTCAGGAACGTGCCGGACAGCAGCACGACGACGAAGCTCCACAGCGCGATCTCGCCGAGCATGAACGACCAGTGGTCGGGGAAGATCTTGCGGCCGAGCTCCTTGACGAGACCCGAGATGCTCGTGCGCTCGTCGATGTAGTTCGCCGCACCGGCCACGAAACGGCCGCCCAGCGGCTTCTCGTCGCGGGTCGCCTGGGGCTGGCTGGTGTCAGGGCCTGTCTCGGTGACAGTCGCGGTGCTCAATGGCGCTCCCAGAAGCTCGGGCCGACGGGTTCGGTGAAGTCGCTCTGCGCGACGAGGTAGCCCTCCGCATCCACGGCGATGGGCAGCTGCGGCAGCGGGCGGGCCGCCGGGCCGAAGATGACCGCCGCACCGTGCGTCACATCGAACTGCGACTGGTGGCACGGGCAGAGGAGGTGGTGGGTCTGCTGCTCGTAGAGGGCCACGGGGCAGCCGACGTGCGTGCAGACCTTGGAGTACGCGACGATGCCGTTGTACGACCAGTCCTTGCGGTCCTCGGCCTCGACGAGCTGCTCGGGCAGCAGACGCATGAGCAGGACGATCGCCTTGGCCTTCTGCTCGAGGTAGCCGTCGTGGTGGCTCAGGTCTGCGAGCGACTGCGGGATCACGTGCACGGCGGATCCCAGCGTCAGGTCGGCGGCGCGGATCGGCTCACCCGTCGGGTCGTGGGCGAGGCGCTCGCCCTTCTTCCACATGGTGTGGCTCAGCAGGGCCACCGGGTCACCGGCATCCGGGTGCGCCGTGCTGGACTCGGGAGCGAGGCCGCGGAAGAGCGTGATGCCGGGGAGCACGGAGGCCACGAGGGCGGCGATCAGCGAACCGCGGATGGCGGTGCGACGCCCGAAGCCCGACTCCTCGTTCGCCTCGCGGAACGCCTGGACGGCGCCTTCGCGGGTGACGTCGCGGCCGCGCGTCGCGTGGCGAGGCTCGATGTACTCCTTGTCGCTCATCACGGCCTTGGACCAGTGGATCGCGCCGATGCCGATGGCCAGCAGCGCGAGCGCGATGCCCAGACCGATGAAGAGGTTGTTGTGGCGGATGTCGATGATCCGGCCGCTCTCGATCGGGAACAGCATGTAGGCGGCGACCGCCCAGATGCTCCCCGCGAGCGAGAGGTAGAACAGGGTGTAGACCGTGCGGACGGCGCGCTGCATCGCGGCCGGATCCTTGTCGGTGATGCGCTCCCGGTGAGGCGGGAGGCCCGGGTTCTGCACGGGGTCGGGGACGGCGACGGCGAGCCCGGGGGAGGGCTTCCATGAAGCCCTCTCGTGCTCGAGTGCGTCTTCCTCGTGTGCCATGTCTCGTCCGTTCCCTACGTCAGTGCCGTTGTCCACGTATGCCCGATCAGTTCGACTTCGCCGTGATCCACACGGTGATGCCGATGAGGGCGCCGATGCCGAAGATCCAGATGAACAGACCCTCCGAGACCGGGCCGAGCGAGCCGAGGTTGAAGCCGCCGGCCGACTCGTTCTCCTGCAGGTACATCAGCGAGGAGATGATGTCGCGCTTCTCGTCGTCGGTGATGGTCATGTTGTTGAAGACCGGCATGTTCTGCGGGCCGGTGACCATCGCGGCGTAGATGTGCAGCGGGCTGGTCTTGGTGAGGGCCGGGGCGTACTTGCCCTCGGTGAGCGCACCGCCGGCCGCGGCGACGTTGTGGCACATCGCGCAGTTGATGCGGAACAGCTCGGCGCCGTTGGCGACGTCGCCCTGACCGTCGAGGATCCGCTCGTCGGGATAGGTCGGGCCGGGAGCGACCGACTGGACCCACGCGGCGATCGCCCGGATCTGATCCTCGGTGAACTGGGCCGGCTTCTGCGGCGCCTGGGGGCCCTGCATCTGCAGGGGCATGCGACCGGTCGACATCTGGAACTCGACGGCGAGCTCACCGACGCCGTAGAGCGACGGGCCGTCGGCCGTCCCCTCCATGTTCAGGCCGTGGCACGTGGCGCAGTTGGCCTGGAACAGCTTCTTGCCGTCGTCGACCGTCAGCGTCGTGGATGCCGACGCCGGCTCGGTCGAGGCCATCGCCGCGGAGGCGCCGGCATAGACGCCGCCGGTGACGAGCAGGCCGATGCCGATGAGCGCGGCGGCAGCCCACTTGCTGCGACGACCGGTCTTCGGGCGGGTGGTCTTGGATGCCATGGAGGAACTCAGCTCCGCTCTCACTTGACGACGTAGATGACGAAGAACAGGACGATCCACACCACGTCGACGAAGTGCCAGTAGTAGGAGACGACGATCGCGGACGTCATCTCCTTGCGTCCGAAGTTCTTGACGGCGTAGGCGCGCCCGATGACGAGGAGGAAGGCCAGCAGACCGCCCGTCACGTGCAGCGCGTGGAAACCGGTGGTGATGTAGAAGGCCGACGCGTACGAGTTCGCGCTGATCGGCAGACCCTCGGCGACGAGCGTGGCGTACTCCCAGACCTGGCCGGAGACGAACACGGCTCCCATGAGGAAGGTGAGGAAGAACCACTCGACCATGCCCCACTGACGGAACTGCCAGAACGAGCCGCGGCGGTAGGGCTGGAAGCGCTCGGCGGCGAACACGCCGGCCTGGGCGGTGAACGACGACAGCACCAGGATCCCCGTGTTCACGGCCGCGAACGGCACGTTGAGGTCTCCGGTGCTCTCGGCCCACAGGTCGGGGGAGGCGTTGCGCAGCGTGAAGTAGATCGCGAACAGACCCGCGAAGAACATGACCTCGCTGCCGAGCCACACGATGGTGCCGACGGCGACCGGATCCGGCCGCTTGACGGAACGCAAGGCTTGGGAATAGGTCGCTGGAGTGGTCGTCACGCTCCCCATTATGGCTGATTCCGGGCCGGGTTTTCGCATCACTGAAGGTGCGTTCGACTTTCGGAGGGATCGGAGGGCGCTTCGCGCGCGCCGGGAGTTCCCTGACAGAGTGCCGATAGGATCGGGGCTCATGGTGGAGCTCTATTCCTGGCCCGAGATCCTCACGGCCGTTCTCGACCGGCGCGACCTCAGTGTGTCGGAATCGACGTGGGCCATGCGGCAGGTGATGCAGGGCTCCGCGACCCCCTCCCAGCTGGGCGGATTCCTCCTCGCGCTGCGGGCGAAGGGCGAGACGGTCGACGAGATCGTCGGGTTCCGCGACGCCATCCTCGAGGCGGCACTGCCGCTTCCGGTGCCGGCGGACGTCCTCGACATCGTGGGAACGGGCGGCGACCGATTCGGCACGGTGAACGTGTCGACGATGTCGGCCATCGTCGCCGCAGCCACCGGCATCCCCGTCGTGAAGCACGGCAATCGCGCCGCCAGCTCGGCATCCGGATCCTCCGATGTGCTGGCCGCGCTCGGGATCGACCTGACGCTGCCGCCGGAGCGGGTGGCGGACGTGCTGGCCGAGGCCGGCATCACGTTCGCGTTCGCGTCGGCCTTCCACCCGGGGTTCCGCCACGCGGGCCCGACGCGCGCCGAGCTCGGCGTCCCCACCGTGTTCAACTTCCTCGGGCCCCTCTGCAACCCCGCCCGCGCCGAGGCGAACGCCGTCGGCGTGGCGGCGCTGGACCGCGTGCCGCTCATCACTGGCGTGTTCCAGACGCGCGGCGCGACGGCTCTCGTCTTCCGCGGCGACGACGGGCTGGACGAGCTGACGACGACCGGGCACAGCCGGGTGTGGGAGATCAGCCGCGGCGACATCCACGAGCACGACCTCGACCCGCGCGACCTCGGCATCCCGCTCGCCGAGATCTCCGACCTCCTGGGCGGCGACGCGCACCACAACGCCGAGGTCGTCCGCCGTGTGCTCGACGGGCAGAAGGGTCCCGTGCGCGACATCGTCCTGCTGAACGCGGCCGCGGGCATCGTCTCGTACGAGCTGTTCCGCGACGCCACGCAGGTGCAGTACCCGATCGTCGAGCGTCTCGCCGCGGCGTGCGCGCGGGCCGCCGCCGCGATCGACGAGGGTGCCGCGGCCGGGGTCCTGGCACGGTGGGTCGAGGCGACCACGCGCACTGTGGACTGACCACAGGGTTTTCTCTGGCTCGTCCTCTGGTTGCCGCGCCGATGTGAGCGATACCGTGAGGCAACGGCCCGGCACCAAAGAGAGGACCCCCAACCATGTCAGAGAACACCGCCACCGCCGACACCCTCGAACCTCCGCAGAAGAAGGTCGGATTCGTCAAGATCGCCGGAATCCTCGGCATCCTCGGCGGAATCGCGCTGATCGTCGTCGGTCTCGTCGTGTGGGTCACGGTCTCGAGCCAGCTGCGCGCCGAGAACATCACCGTCCCCGATGACGCGATCGCCTTCCAGGGCCAGACCGTCCAGGGCCCGTTCACCGCGTACGTGCAGGCCGACATCATCCAGCACCACGCGCTGACGGCCTCCGGCGGCAAGACCTACGCCGAGCTCGACAAGGACGACCCGGTGCGCGCCACGATGATGAACGCGTCGTTCCTGCGGGCGTCGCTGTTCACGTCCGTCGTGTCCTTCGGCGTCGCCGCGTTCGCGATGGGAGTCGGCATCCTGTCGATCCTCTTCGGCGCCGCGCTCACGAGGCTGGCCTCCGTGCCCGTCGTCGTCCGCCGCTCGGCGGTCACGAGAGCCTGATCGATCGATGTCTCCCTCGGAACGGGCCCGCGCAGCGCGCGGGCCCGTTCCGCTGTCATGATGTCTTGCACATGGAGCCCATCGATGCCCTGAGGGAGATCGCGAGCCTGCTCGAGCGCGAGCGGGCCTCGCGCTACCGCTCCGCTGCCTTCCGTGCGGCGGCGGCGGCGATCTCCGATCTCAGCGCGGACGAGCTGGCCGACACCGCCGCCCTGCGCCGCCGGAAGGGGATCGGCGACTCGTCGTTCCGCGTCATCCAGCAGGCGCTGGCCGGGCAGGTGCCCGACTATCTCGCCGAACTGCGGGAGCGATTCGCCCCGGCGCGGTCAGCGCTGCGCGCGACACTCCGCGGCGACCTGCACTGCCACTCCCACTGGTCGGACGGCACGACGCCGATCGGCGACATGGTCGACGCGGCGCGGGCCCTCGGTCACGAATACCTCGCGCTGACGGACCACTCGCCACGGCTGCGGGTCGCGAACGGACTGACCGCCGAGCGCCTTCGTACGCAGCTGGCGCAGCTGCCGGCGTACAGCGACGACGACTTCACACTGCTCAGCGGCATCGAGGTCGACATCCTCGACGACGGGCGGCTCGACCAGGAGCGCATCCTGTTGCGCAGGCTCGACGTCGTCGTCGCATCGGTGCACTCCGCCCTGCGGATGGAGGCCCCGGCGATGACCCGACGGATGGTGAACGCCGTCTCCAGCGGTGACGTCCACGTGCTCGGTCACGTCACCGGGCGTCTGGTGCGCGGTGACCGCGGCACCCGTCCGCCGTCGGCGTTCGCCGCGCGCGCGGTGTTCGCCGCGTGCGCGGCGCACGACGTGGCGGTGGAGATCAACTCCCGGCCCGAGCGCGAGGATCCGCCGGACGGCCTCATCGCGCTCGCGCTGAGCGAGGGGTGCCTGTTCTCGATCGACTCCGACGCGCACGCTCCCGGCCAGCTCGGACTGCTGGACGAGGGCGCGGCGCGCGCCGAGCGTGCCGGCGTGCCGCCCGAGCGGATCGTCACGACCTGGCCCCTCGCGCGCCTGCGCGATTGGCTCGACCGCTGAGGGCGGCGCCGCCGGCGGTGCCCGCCGGAGGCGGCCGTGCCCGCCGGGGGCTGCCGTGCCCCTCCGGAGGCGTCCGTGACGACCGTCGGATTCGCCGATTGTCGTCGCGGGCTGTCAGTGCCCAGGGGTGGGACCTTCGCAGAAGGTCCGACGAACCTCACCGACGTGCGGGGGTGCGGTCGCGTCGCCGTGTGGTGGCGGCGGCTGCCAGGCCCTGCGGAGGCGGCCGTGACGACCGTCGGATTTCCCGGTCGTCACCGCGGGCTGTGGGTGCCCAGGGGTGGGACCGTTGCGGAAAGTCCGACGAACGTCACCGGCGTGCGGTCGTGCGGCGATGCGGCGGTGCGGTGGCGCGGTCGCGTCGTCGTGTCGTGGCGGCTGCTGCCACGCAGGGCCGGGGTCAGACGCGCGCGGCGACCGCGCTCACCGCGCGCGCGAGGGGCGTGCCCAGGTTCCACGCGGCATCCACACGCGCCACCTCCGCCGCATCGGGGGTGCGGAGCCGCGCGTCGACGTCGGGCAGGTCGAGCGTGCGCACCACCTCCACGACGCGCGGGGCGACGGCGACGTAGTCGGCCGCGGCGAGCAGCTTGGCGCGGATGCCCGCGGTGACGCCCTCGCCGGATGCGGCCGCCGCGAGGATGCCCGCGAGGTCGCCGTGGGTGGCGAGGAGGGTGGCGGCGGTCTTCTCCCCGATGCCGGCGACCCCGGGCAGGCCGTCCGAGGCGTCGCCGCGCAGCACCGCGAAGTCGGCGTACTGCTCGGCGAGCACCCCGTACTTCGCTGCCACGGCGGCGCCGTCGAGCACTTCGAGCTTGCTCATGCCGCGTCCGGTGTAGATGACCCGCACGTCCTCGTGGTCGTCGACGAGCTGGAAGAGGTCGCGGTCTCCGGTCACGACGTCGACGGGCCTCGTCGACTGGGTCGCGTAGCTCGCGATGACGTCGTCCGCTTCGTGATGGGCGTGACCGACGATCGGGATGCCCAGAGCGTCGAGCTCGTCGCGGATCGCGGGGATCTGGATCGTGAGGGGGTCGGGCACCTCCTCGACGTCCGTGCCGCTCTCGACGACCTCGGCGACGCGGTGCGTCTTGTAGGTCGGGATGAGGTCGACTCGCCACTGGGGGCGCCAGTCGTCGTCCCAGCAGGCGATGAGATGCGTGGGCTCGTAGGTCGTCACGAGCTTCGCGATCATGTCGAGGAGCCCGCGCGCGGCGTTGACGGGGCGGCCGTCCGGAGCCTTCACCGTGTCGGGCACGCCGTAGAACGCACGGAAGTAGAGGGACGCGGTGTCGAGGAGCATCAGGCGATCGGCCACGCGTTCATCCTGTCACGCGGTCGCGACGGCGTCGCGGTCAGCAGCCCGGGCCGGTGGGGTTCTCCCCGCAGGTCCGCTCGACCAGGGCGGTCCGCACCTCCACGATCTGCAGCGTCGTGGTGCCCGCCGGGATCTCGAGAAGGCCCGGGACATCCGTCCAGCCCCCGCCGAAGTCCACCTGGGCCGCGTACCGCACGGTCGCGGTGGCCGTATAGGTGCCGCGGGTCGAGTAGGCGTGGCTCGTGTCGGTGGCGCTGAACTGCGCGCGGCCCAGCTGCGCCCACGTGCGGCCGCCCGTGACGGTCTCGCGCACGGTGCCGTCGCCGTGGACGAAGACGTACGAGGTCGGTGTGAAGCGCACGGTGACGGGCAGGTCGAACAGCACCCCGGCCTGTTCGTGGGCGCCGGCCGAGACGACGAAGTTGACGGGCATGCCGACGATCCCGACGCCGTCGGGCTCGTCGACGAGGGGCGCGGATGCCGGGGCGAACGACGCCACGTCGGCGAGAGTCGGCCGCAGCACGGTGACGGAGTAGTTGCCGCGGCACAGGTTGTCGGTGCACGCCGGCGGGGGAGAGGCCGTGCCGCCGGAGTTCCCGCCGTCGCGCGAACCGTTGGGCGAGCCGTGAGAGCCCTCCGACCCGCCCGGACGAGTTGCGCCGACCTCGACGGAAGACCCCGTGTTCGAGATCGAGCACAAGCCCGCAGCCTGTGCGTTCGAATTGCACGCGCTGCTCGTGCTGAGGACGGCCAACACCAAGAGCGTCAACATGTGTTCGCGCTTGTCGTCGACTCGCTGATCGCCGGGGTAAAGCGATCGAGGCGCACTGTTACGTCAAGCGCCTGCACACTCACTCGGTCGTGCGGTGTCACATCTCGATCGGCTGCATCGACCACTCTTGTCGAGTGTGAGTCCAGGCACACTTCGAGTGTCGCTGACGTGGGGCTCACTGCAACTCGCCTTATGGAGGTAAGCAGTGTGTCGCCCACAATTCGCCATCCACGCTCATCGAGGGTCGAGTTCGTAGCACCTTCATCGGTGAGCGCCTGGCCGGTGAGGAAGTCCGTCGGGTCGGGTCGCGAGTCCGGGTCGAGCCTTCTCGCGTTGGTCGCGTCGACGTAGGCGCGATAGGTCGCCTCGGCGGCGGCGAAGGCCTCCTCGTCCGACGCGAAGCCCGTCGCGGAGGCGCTCGGCGCGGGCGCGGGCTGAGGCGTGCAGCCGCTCATCGTCAGGCCCCAGACGACGGCGAGGGCGATCGCCGCCCCCGCCTGCCGCCGCGTCACCATGCCACCACGCTAGTCACGGCACCGGCCGCCCATCCCGGTTATCCACAGCAGCGCCGTAGAGTCGAGGCATGTCGTTCGGCGCCGCCTCTCCGTCGCGCGGGCGCCGCCCGGCTCCGGGATCGCGGTGCGTGTGCGGCAGCGGAGACGCCTTCGCCGCGTGCTGCGGGCCCGTTCTCGATGGCGAGGCGGCGCCGACCGCCGAGGCGCTGATGCGTTCGCGCTACAGCGCGTTCGCGCTCGGCGACGCCGCGCACCTGCTGGCCTCCTGGCATCCGGCGACGGGGCCCGATCGGCTCGAGCTCGATGCGCAGACCGACTGGCGCGGGCTGGAGATCCTCTCCACGGAGCAGGGGCGTGCGGGCGACACCCGGGGGGTCGTGTCGTTCCGCGCCCGGTGGGCCGATCGGAGCAGCGGGGATCGCGGCGTCCTCGCCGAGACGAGCCGGTTCCGCCTCGTCGACGGACGCTGGACGTACCTCGACGGGGTGGTCGACCGGCGTAGCGTGTGAGCATGACCCCCGCCCGTCCGCCCGGCGCCCGCCCCGCATCGACGGACGCCGGCGCGCCGGAGGGACAGAGCGCGTCGCTGCTCACCGTGCTGATCGCCCTCGGCGCCAACCTCCTCATCGCGATCGCCAAGACCATCGCGGCGATGCTGACCGGCGCGGCGAGCATGCTCGCGGAGGCGGCGCACTCGTGGGCCGACACCGGCAACGAGATCTTCCTGTATGTCGCGGCGCGGAGGTCGGTGCGCCCGCGCGACGCGCGGCATCCCACGGGTTACGGACGCGAGGCGTACGTCTGGTCGCTGTTCGCCGCGTTCGGACTGTTCGCGGTCGGTGCGGGCGTGTCGATCATGCACGGCGTGCAGGAGCTGTTCTCCCCGGAGCCGGCCGGTCTGTTCGGTGTGTCGTACGCCGTGCTGGCCGTCGCCTTCGTCCTCGAGGGGATCTCGTTCCTGCAGTCGCTGCGTCAGTCGCGGCGGCATGCGAAGGAGAGCTCGCAGGACGTCCTCGACTACGTGATGGGAACGTCCGATCCCACGCTGCGGGCGGTGTTCTTCGAGGATGCCGCGGCGCTGATCGGTCTGGTGATCGCCTTCGGCGGCATCCTGCTGCATCAGCTCACCGGGTCGGCGGTCCCCGACGCGATCGGCTCGATCCTCGTCGGCGTCCTGCTGGCGGTCGTCGCGGTCGTGCTGATCCGCCAGAACCGTCGGTTCCTGGTCGGTGTCGCGGTCGACCCACGGGTGCGGGCGGCCGCTCTCCAGCGCCTGCTCGCCCAGCCGGAGATCGCCCAGATCACCTACCTCCACATCGAGTACGTCGGCCCCGGGCGCGTCTTCGTCGTCGCGGCGGTCGATCTCGTCGGCGACATCCCCGAGCACGTCGTGGCGGAGCAGCTCAACGCCATCGAAGACCGGCTCGCCGCCAGCCCGCGCGTCGCGTGGGCCGTGCTGACACTGTCGCGTCCCGGGGCGCCCGCCCTCGATCCCGACCACCCCGCTGACCCGCTGCGCGGCTGAGGCCCGCGACCCGGCGGGAACCCGGTGACTCTGATACCCTGGAGTGTCATTCGTGTGGCCCTGCCGCATGTTCCTGACACGCAATCCCTGACCGACCGCTCCGGCGGCGGCATCCGTTCGTCTTCGTACGGATGCCGCGATGCGATCTTCCGCGTCGGAGCCCGACATCCAACCCAACAAGGACAACCCACTACATGACTACCGCAACGACCGCCCCGGCCACCAAGCAGGTCGCCATCAACGACATCGGATCTGCTGAGGACTTCCTGGCCGCGGTCGAGAAGACCCTGAAGTTCTTCAACGACGGCGACCTCATCGAAGGCACCGTGGTGAAGATCGACCGCGACGAGGTCCTCCTCGACGTCGGGTACAAGACCGAGGGCGTCATCCCCTCGCGCGAGCTCTCGATCAAGCACGACGTCGACCCCAACGAGGTCGTCAAGGTCGGCGACGAGGTCGAAGCCCTCGTTCTCCAGAAGGAGGACAAGGAAGGCCGCCTCATCCTGTCCAAGAAGCGCGCGCAGTACGAGCGTGCGTGGGGCGACGTCGAGAAGATCAAGGAGAACGACGGTGTCGTCACCGGCTCCGTGATCGAGGTCGTCAAGGGTGGTCTGATCGTCGACATCGGCCTGCGCGGCTTCCTGCCCGCGTCGCTCATCGAGCTGCGCCGCGTCCGCGACCTCACGCCGTACCTCGGCCAGGAGATCGAGGCCAAGATCCTCGAGCTCGACAAGAACCGCAACAACGTCGTGCTCTCGCGCCGTGCCCTGCTCGAGCAGACGCAGTCCGAGTCGCGCACCACGTTCCTCAACAACCTGCACAAGGGTCAGGTCCGCAAGGGTGTCGTCTCGTCGATCGTCAACTTCGGTGCGTTCGTCGACCTCGGCGGCGTCGACGGTCTCGTCCACGTCTCCGAGCTGTCCTGGAAGCACATCGAGCACGCCTCCGAGGTCGTCGAGGTGGGCCAGGAGGTCACCGTCGAGATCCTCGAGGTCGACCTCGACCGCGAGCGCGTCTCGCTGTCGCTGAAGGCGACGCAGGAGGACCCGTGGCAGGTCTTCGCCCGTACCCACGCGATCGGTCAGGTCGCTCCGGGCAAGGTCACCAAGCTGGTCCCGTTCGGTGCGTTCGTCCGCGTCGCCGACGGCATCGAGGGCCTCGTGCACATCTCCGAGCTGTCGGGCAAGCACGTCGAGCTCGCCGAGCAGGTCGTCTCCGTCGGTGAAGAGGTCTTCGTCAAGATCATCGACATCGACCTGGAGCGTCGCCGCATCTCGCTGTCGCTCAAGCAGGCCAACGAGTCGGTCGACCCCAACGGCACCGAGTTCGACCCGGCGCTGTACGGCATGGCCACCGAGTACGACGAGAACGGCGAGTACAAGTACCCCGAGGGCTTCGACCCCGAGTCGGGTGCCTGGCTCGAGGGCTTCGACGCCCAGCGCGAGAAGTGGGAGCAGGAGTACGCCGCTGCCCAGGCTCGCTGGGAGGCGCACAAGCTCGCCGTCGCCAAGACGCTCGAGGCCGAGGCCGCCGCTCCCATCGAGTCCGGCTCGTCGTCGTTCTCGTCCGACTCCTCGAACGGCGGCGGCACGCTCGCCGACGACGAGGCTCTCGCGGCTCTCCGCGAGAAGCTGTCGGGTCGCTGAACCGCACCGCATCCGCACAGGGCCGTCGCACCGGAATCGTCCGGGCGGCGGCCCTGCGCCGTCCCCTCCCACCTGACCGCCTCGCTCGGCGGTAACGTCGTCCCATGGCGAACCCCCCTCGCTCCGCCGACGGCCGTATCGGCGGCGAACTGCGCGACCGCGTCGCAGCGAACAACCAGCTGGTGCTCTGCGCCGTCGTCGGTGTGCTGTTCGTCGTCGGCATCGCGACCGGATCCCTGGCCGACGGCGGTCTGTTCGGCGTCGCCGTGCTGCTCGTGGTGCTCGGAGGCGTCGCCGCGCTCGCGGTGCCCTGGTCCCGCCTCCCGCCCGCCGCGGTCGCCGTCATCCCCGTCGTCGACATCGTCGCGATCACGCTGCTGCGCATCTCCGACCCCGCGGCGGCGTTCGGGCTGCTCTGGGTCTTCCCGGCGATGTGGCTGTCGACCCTCGGCAGGCTCGGCTTCGCGGTCGCGGCCCTCGGCATCCCCGCCGTGTACTGGGTGGTGCTCGCGACCGGCTCCTCGTCCAGCGGCACGTACGCGGTCGTGCTCCTGCCGATCGTCGTCATCGCCGTCAGCGCGGCCAGCTACGCGTCTGCGCGCCGATACAGCGCGCAGCGGAGCCTGCTCGACCGCCAGGCCGTCCGCGTGTCCGCGGCCCACCGGGAGGCGCTTCGCCAGGAGCAGCTCGTCAGCGAAGTGCTCGACACCGTCGACTTCGGTGTGATCCGACTCGCGGAGAGCGGGGAGGTGGTGCTGGAGAACGATGCGCTCATCCGCTTCGGTCACATCCCCGGCTTCCTGCCCGCCGGCGCCGACGCTGCCGAGGTCCTGGACGAGAAGCTCGCCCCGCTCGTGGCGGAGCAGCATCCGCTGGTGCGACTGCAGCGCCGGGAGTCGTTCGACGACGTCGTGCTCTGGTTCGCCCTCGCCGACGGCAGCCGCCGCGCGATCGCGTTCTCCGGACGCCATCTGACCGACCACAACGGTGCGTCGGCGGGGGCCGTGCTGATCGCGCGCGACGTCACCGCCGAGCGCGACGCCCAGCGGGTGCGCGACGATCTCGTGGCGTCGATCTCGCACGAGCTGCGCACTCCGCTGACCTCGATCCTCGGCTACCTGGAGCTCGCGCTCGACGGCGGGGGACTGTCGGAGGAGGCGCGGCGGCAGGTGGAGACCGCGTACCGCAACAGCGAGCGCCTGCTCGGCATCGTCACCGACATCCTCTCGGCCTCGTCGCGCTCGGGCTCGTCGATCGACACACGGCTGCGTCCGCGCGCCCTCGACATGGCAGACGTCGTCCGCGCGGCGGCGGCCGGGCTGGAGCCCGTCGCGGCCGACCGGTTCGTCACGATCCGCGTCGATCAGGCCGGCTGGGCGGAGGCCTACGCGGATGCGGCCCGCATCCGCCAGGTGGTCGACAACCTCCTCGCCAACGCGATCAAGTTCAATCGCGACGGCGGCACGGTGACCGCGTCGACGTCAACCGACGGCGTGCACACCGTGATCCGTGTCGCCGACACCGGCATCGGCATGACTCCCGAGGCGACCTCCCGCGTCTTCGAGCGGTTCTTCCGCGCGACCCCGAGCGTGCCCGGCAACGGCCTCGGCCTCTCGATCACGCGCAATCTCGTCACGGCCCACGGCGGCACCATCACGGTCGAGTCGACGGCCGGCGAGGGCACCGTGTTCACCGTGGTGCTGCCGGCCACCCGGGACGTCTACGAGCGCGAGGTCGCGGCTCTCGGACTGACCGGTCAGGACGATTCCGCCGTGGGGGAGCCGCGATGAGCCTCGACCTGTTCAGCGTGACCGTGATGACCGCGATCGTCGCGTCGGTCGCGGGCCTGACCTTCATCCTCGACACCCTCCTGCGCCGTGACACGGGTCCCGGGCGCCTGTGGGCGGTCGCCTTCTTCTGCGGGCTCGCGACGACGGTCGCCTACATGGCGTGGTCCGCGGGGGTGGGCGCCGCGGTGTCGGTCGCCGTCGGCAACACGCTGTTCGTCTGCGTCCCGGGGTTCATGCTGCTCGGCAGCCGGCGGTTCAACGACCGTCCGCTGACCGCGGTGTCGGTGGCGGTCGGGGTGCTGGCGGCGGTGACGTTCGTCGCCGTGCTGATCGAGTACCCCAGCCGTGGCAGCTGGGGCGGCTGGTGGGCGATGGCCGCCGCGCTCGTCGTGCTGTTCGGATGCGGTGCGGCGGAGTCCCTGCGAACGCCCATGCGGGGTCTGCGCAGCGCGTGGGCCCTCTCGGTCGTCCTGGGCCTCGCGGGCGTGTTCTACGCCGTGCGGCTGGTGGTCTTCCTCGCGGCGGGGCCGTACAGCGAGATCTTCTCGCGCTGGCTCGGCTCCATCAGCGCGAACATCGTGACGGTCATCCTCACGATGGTGGCGGCGATCGTGACGTCGGTGCTGCGGTCGCATCGCACCACGCTGCAGCGCTACGAGTGGCTGACGTCGAACGGTGTCGCCGCCGACGGCGTGATGCTGCCACGCACCTTCGCGGGGGCTCTCGCCGACATCGTCGAGCGGGCGTCGTGGCGCCGCGAGGGCATCGCGGTGATCGTGATGCGCGCCGACGGGGTCGACGAGATCGGCGACGCGTTCGGCGGCGACGTCGTCGACACGATATCCGCCGCCTGCCGCCACGCGGCGCGCTCCTACGCGCCGGCCGCGGCCCTGGTCGGCGAGGACGGCGACGGGCAGCTCGTCATCTGCGCACTGGCCGAGTCGACCGCCGACGCGCGCCGCATCGGCGGCGCGCTTTTCCGCGGGCTGATCGACGAGCTCACGGCGCTCGACCACGGGCGCCTCGCGTCGGTCGGCGTCGGTGTCGCGCTGACCCAGGTGCTGGGGCACGATCCCGAGGTGCTCATGACCGCCGCGCGTGAGGCCGCCCTGCGCGCGGCGCAGATCGCCGAGGCGTCGGTGATCGTCGCGGGCGCCGCATCGCCGTCCGCGTCGGCCGGCATGGCATCCTCGTAGTCATGCCTCTCATCGCGCTCACCGGCGGCATCGCGTCGGGCAAATCGACGATCGCCCGTCGGCTCGCCGGCCGCGGCGCCGTCGTCGTGGACGCCGACGCCATCGTGCGCGAGGTGCAGCAGCCCGGATCGGCGGTCCTCGCCGACATCGCGGAGGCGTTCGGTGCGGGCGTGATCGCGGGCGACGGCACGCTGGATCGGCCCGCGCTCGGCGCGATCGTGTTCTCCGACCCCGCGGCGCGCGAGCGGCTGAACGCGATCGTCCACCCGGCCGTCAAGGCCGAGTCCGGCCGTCGCTTCGCCGCGGCCCTCGCCGCCGACCCGGCCGCCGTGGTCGTGTACGACGTGCCGCTTCTCGTCGAGGCCCGCGCGGACGATCCCTGGGACCTCGTCGTGGTGGCGCACGCCCCGGCGTCCCTGCGGGCGGAGCGCCTGGTGACCCTGCGCGAGCTCCGTCCCGACGAGGCGCGGTCGCGCATCGCGGCGCAGGTCGACGACGAGACACGTCTCGCGGTCGCGGACGTCGTCATCGACACGTCGGGGACACTCGAACAGACGCACGCGCAGACCGACGCGCTGTGGGATCGGCTGACCGACGGGGTCCGCACGGAGCGCTGACCCCGCGGCCTCACCCGGATGACGCGGGCGCCGCGGCGGCGTGCGGAGTGCGGTGTCGTCGTCGCCGGCGGAGCACGACGATCGCGGTCGCGACGATGCCCACGATCAGCGCCCCGGCGAGCAGCGGCGCGAAGATCGCCGCGAGGATGAGCCCCACCGCGGACACGTCCTCTCCGGCCGAGAGCGCCGGCGCGGCGAGGCCGAACGTCGCGGCGTTCGCGATCGGCCGTATCGAGGCTTTGAGCGCGTGGATCGCGAGGGCGATCACGACACCCACCACGACGGGCACCCAGGCCGTTCCGGCGAACAGCGCGGGGTCGTCCACGCGGACGGTCTCGGCGCTCGCGCCGGCTCCGAAGACGATCCCGCCGGATGCCGGGCGCACGACGGTCTGCAGCACGTCGTTGACGGAGTCGACCGCCGGCACCTTGTCGGCGACGATCTCGACGACCAGCAGGATGCCGGTGATCCAGAGCGCGACATCGCTCGACAGCCACGCCCACGCGGGCGGCAGCTGGAGGATCGACGGGAGGAACCGGTCGATCAGGCCCAGGGCGAACAGCGGCATCCACGCGTTCAGGCCCGCGGCCGCGGCGAGGCCCGATCCGACGAGGAACTCCAGCATGGGTCCAGGGTACGCGGCGGCACCGACGCCGACGCCGACGGCGAACGGCGGGCCCGATGTCGGAGGCCGACCGTACGCTGGAGGAATGCAGACCACGCGATCCGTCCGGCCGTTCGAGGTCGTCAGCGAGTACGCGCCCAGCGGCGATCAGCCTCAGGCCATCGCCGACCTGGCCGCGCGCATCAACGCGGGAGAGACCGACGTCGTGCTGCTCGGCGCGACGGGAACCGGCAAGTCGGCGACGACCGCCTGGCTCGTCGAACAGGTGCAGCGGCCGACGCTCGTGCTCGCCCACAACAAGACGCTCGCCGCGCAGCTGGCCAACGAGTTCCGTGAGCTCATGCCGCACAACGCGGTGGAGTACTTCGTCAGCTACTACGACTACTACCAGCCCGAGGCCTACGTCCCGCAGACGGACACCTTCATCGAGAAGGACTCGTCGGTCAACGCCGAGGTGGAGCGGCTGCGCCACTCGACGACGAACGCGCTGCTGAGCCGGCGCGACGTCATCGTCGTCAGCACGGTCTCGTGCATCTACGGCCTCGGGGCGCCCGAGGAGTATCTGCGCGCCATGGTGGCCCTGCAGGTGGGGGAGCGGTACGACCGCGACGCCCTCATCCGCAAGTTCATCGCGATGCAGTACAACCGCAACGACGTCGACTTCTCCCGCGGCAACTTCCGCGTGCGCGGCGACACGATCGAGATCATCCCCGTGTACGAGGAGTACGCCGTCCGCATCGAGCTCTTCGGAGACGAGATCGAGGCGCTGTACATGCTGCACCCGCTGACGGGCGATGTCGTGCAGAAGCTCGACAGCGTGCCGATCTTCCCCGCGTCGCACTACGTCGCCGGCACCGAGACCGTCCACCGGGCGATCGGCACCATCGAATCGGAGCTGGCCGAGCGGCTGGCCGAGCTGGAGGGGCAGGGGAAGCTGCTGGAGGCGCAGCGGCTGCGGATGCGGACCACCTTCGACCTCGAGATGCTGCAGCAGCTCGGCTTCTGCTCGGGCATCGAGAACTACTCGCGCCACATGGACGGTCGCGAGCCGGGCGAGCCGCCCCACACCCTCCTCGACTTCTTCCCCGACGACTTCCTGCTCGTCATCGACGAGTCGCACGTGACGGTGCCGCAGATCGGTGCGATGTACGAGGGGGATGCCTCGCGCAAGCGCACGCTCGTCGATCACGGCTTCCGTCTGCCGAGCGCCCTGGACAACCGGCCGTTGCGCTTCGACGAGTTCAAGAACCGTGTCGGACAGACGGTCTACCTCTCGGCGACTCCCGGGCGGTACGAGATGGGCATCGCGGACGGCGTGGTCGAGCAGATCATCCGCCCCACAGGTCTGGTCGATCCGCAGATCATCGTGAAGCCCTCCAAGGGACAGATCGACGACCTCCTGGAGGAGATCCGCCGGCGCGTCGAACGCGACGAGCGCGTCCTGGTCACGACGTTGACCAAGAAGATGGCGGAGGAGCTGACCGACTTCCTGGGTGAGCACGGGGTCCGCGTGCGGTACCTGCACTCCGACGTCGACACGTTGCGACGCGTCGAGCTGCTCACGGAGCTGCGGCAGGGCGTGTACGACGTGCTGGTCGGCATCAACCTGCTGCGCGAGGGCCTGGATCTGCCCGAGGTCTCGCTCGTCGCGATCCTCGACGCCGACAAGGAGGGCTTCCTTCGCAGCGGCACGTCGCTCATCCAGACGATCGGACGTGCGGCCCGCAACGTGTCGGGCGAGGTGCACATGTACGCGGACAACATGACCGACTCGATGCGGTTGGCGATCGACGAGACCGAGCGTCGGCGCGAGAAGCAGATCGCCTACAACACGGCGCACGGCATCGACCCGCAGCCGCTGCGCAAGAAGATCGCCGACATCACCGATGTGCTGGCCCGCGAGGCCTCCGACACGAGGGAGATGCTCGCTCGCAAGGGCGGTGGCGGTCGCGCCGGCTCTCCGACGCCGCGTCTGCGGCGCGAAGGCATCGCGGCGGAGGGGGCGATGCAGTTGGAGGCCACCATCGAGGATCTGTCCAACCAGATGCTGGCGGCCGCGGGCGAGCTGAAGTTCGAGCTCGCCGCCCGGTTGCGCGACGAGGTGCAGGACCTCAAGAAGGAGCTGCGCGCGATGGAGCGCGCCGGACACGCCTGAGCGGCACGCCCAGGAACGCACGGCGCGCGTTCATGGGAGGTGGCTATCGGTTTGCTATCGTCACCGAGTGAGTATCGAGCAGTCCTGCGCGCCGGAACCTTCGGACGCGGGAACGAGCAGTACGGCGGGGGCCGTCGCGGCCGTCGTCAACCGACCCGACCACGTGACGCCGCGCACCCTGGATGAGGTTGCGGCCCGGCTTCCGAGCGCACGTGTGACGGGGTCGGCGACCGTGACGGGGATCTCGCTGACGACCGCGTCGACCCGCGAGGGCGACCTCTTCCTCGCCCAGCCGGGAGCGCGCACCCACGGCGCACGCTTCGTGGCGGACGCGGTCGCCGCCGGCGCCGCCGCGGTGCTCACGGATGCCGAGGGAGCCGCGATCATCGCGGAGACACCCGGCCTGGACCAGCTCGCCCGCATCGTCGTCGACGAGCACCCGCGCCGGTTCCTCGGTGGGCTCGCCGCCTGGTTCTACGGGTACCCCGCGCAGGCGCTGAAGACCATCGGCATCACCGGCACGCAGGGGAAGACCTCGACGACCTATCTCGTGGACGCCGCGCGCGGCTCGGTCCGCAGCGGCGTGATCGGTTCGATGGGGACCCGCATCGACGGCGTCGCGGTGCCGTCCACGCTGACGACCCCGGAAGCTCCGCAGATGCAGGCCCTCTTGGCTCTCATGCGCGAGCGCGGGGTCGAGGTGGTGTCGTCGGAGGTGTCCAGCCACGCGATCACGATGAATCGGGTCGCCGGGCTCCACTTCGACGTCGGCGTGTTCCTCAACCTCGGTCACGACCACCGCGACTTCCACGGCACGCAGGAGGCCTACCTCCTGGCCAAGCGCGAGCTGCTGACGAGCGCGATGTCGGGTGTCGGCCTGGTGAACGTCGACGACCGCGCCGGCCGTCGCCTGCACGCCGATCCCGAGCTGCACACGCAGTCGTATTCGGTCACGGGCCGAGAGGCGGACTGGCGGGCGGTCGATGTCGAGCTCGGCCTGCACGGATCCTCCTTCACGGTCGTGGGGCCCGAGGGGCAGTCGGCCCGCTTCACGACGCCGATGGTCGGCGAGTTCAGCGTCAGCAACATCGTCGCCGCCGTAGCGGCGCTCGACATCGTCGGGCATCCGCTGTCGGCGTCGGTCGCGGGCATCGCGACGTTCACCGGCGTCGAGGGCCGCGTGCAGTTCGTGCCGGTCGACGCGCCCTTCCAGGTCGTCATCGACGCCGGTCACAAGCCCGAGGCGATCAACGCCCTCCTGCGCGCCATGCGCCCGCTCACTCCGGCGCGGATCATCACGGTGATCGGCTCCAACGGCAACCGCGACATGCACAAGCGGCCTCTCATGGGCCGGTTCGCGGCGATGGCCTCGGACATCGTGATCGTCACCGACGACAACCCGGCCGACGAGGATCCCGCGACGATCCGCCGCGCGGTGGTCGCGGGCACCCGGGGCTCGCGCGCACAGGTCTTCGACGTCGCGGGACGCGCCGAGGCGATCCACAAGGCGGTCGAGCTGGCGGAGGAGGGGGACCTGATCGCGATCGTCGGCAAGGGCGACGAGCGTCACCAGATCATGCGCGACGGCGTGATCGTCCCGCACAGCGACCCCGACGAGGTCGAGTGGGCCCTGCAGCGGCGGCGTGCCGCCGCGGCGGCCGCGGCATCCGAGGGCTGACCGTCCGGCGGTCGTCCGGCGTCGGGGGAGTGCCTCAGGGGCAGTGCATGAGGGGCTTCGGGCCGCTGCGGTCGAACGTGTGCTGCGACATCGGCGCTCCGCACAGCGGGCACGCGCGCTCGGCGCGGGCGGGCTCTGGCTCGACGTCGTAGGGGCCCACCGAGGCCGGTCCCGCGAAACGGATCAGGCGCGTGTTGAGGTACGTGTACCAGCCGCCGGCCTCGCGGACCCGCTCGCGCAGCGGAGGGCGATCCGGATCGTTTCGTGTCATGAAGATTAGTGTACTAACGATTCGACTAGACTGGCGGCGTGGATTCTCGCGACGACCTCCTGAAGCTGGAGAACCAGCTCTGCTTCGCGCTCGTGACGGCGGCCCGCAACGTCGTCTCGATCTATCGGCCCGTGCTCGAGCCCCTCGGCCTGACGCATCCCCAGTACCTCGTGATGCTCGCGCTGTGGGAGAGCTCACCGCGCTCGCTGAGCGCGCTGGCCGACGAGCTCGCGATGGAGCCCGCGACGCTCTCGCCGCTCGTCAAGCGTCTGGAGGCGCAGGGCAGGGTCTCGCGCACGCGCCGGGCGGATGACGAGCGCGTCCTCGAGATCGCGCTCACGGCCGAGGGGCGTGCCCTGCGCACCGAGGCCCTCGACGTTCCCGGGCAGATCATGGCACGGGTGGGGGTCGACGCCACCGAGCTCGCGGCGCTCCGCGACGGTCTCGCGCCGTTCGCGGGGCGTCGGATCGACTGAGCCGGCTACGCCGACAGCGCACGTCGGATCCGGTGTCGGAGGCCCCACCTAGACTTGTGCGGTGCCCATCGTCCCTGTCGCCTCGTCGAAACTCAGCGTCCGCGGAGCCCGCGTCCACAACCTCAAGAACGTCGATCTGGACATCCCTCGGGACGCCCTCGTCGTCTTCACCGGGCTGTCGGGTTCGGGCAAATCGAGCCTCGCGTTCGACACGATCTTCGCGGAGGGTCAGCGCCGCTACGTCGAGTCGCTCAGCGCGTACGCGCGACAGTTCCTCGGCCAGGTCGACCGTCCCGACGTCGATTTCATCGAGGGCTTGAGCCCCGCCGTCTCCATCGACCAGAAGTCGACCAACCGCAACCCCCGCTCCACCGTGGGCACGATCACGGAGATCCACGACTACATGCGCCTGCTCTGGGCGCGCATCGGCATCCCGCACTGTCCCGAGTGCGGCGCGCAGATCCAGCGGCAGACGGTGCAGCAGATCGCCGATCAGCTGATGGAGCTGCCGGAGCGCACGCGCTACCAGATCGTGGCGCCCGTCGTCTCGCAGAAGAAGGGCGAGTTCGTCGACCTCTTCAAGGAGTTGTCGGCCAAGGGCTACGCGCGCGCCGTCGTCGACGGCGACCTCATCCAGCTCGCCGAGCCGCCCACCCTCAAGAAGAGCTACAAGCACGACATCGCGGTCGTCGTCGACCGCCTCGTCGCGAGCCCCGACATCCTGGGCCGCATCACCGACTCGGTCGAGACGGCCCTCGGGCTGGCCGGCGGCATCGTCCAGGTCAACTTCGTCGACGAGGAGGGCGATGACGCCTGGGTGAGCTTCAGCGAGAAGCTCGCCTGTCCGAACGGCCACCCCCTGCAGCTCACGGAGATCGAACCGCGCACGTTCTCCTTCAACGCGCCCTTCGGCGCCTGCCCGGCGTGCTCCGGGCTCGGCACCCGGATGTCGGTCGACGTCGAGCTCATGCTCGGTGACGAGGACCTCTCGATCAACGAGGGCGTCATCATCCCGTGGACCACGCAGGGCAAGGGCCTCTACCAGTACTACGAGCGACTGCTCGTGGGTCTCGCCGACGACCTCGACTTCTCCCTCGACACCCCCTGGCGCGACCTCTCCACCGACGTGCAGGACGCGATCCTGCGCGGCGAGAACTACAAGGTCACCGTGAAGTGGCGCAACCGCTACGGCCGCGAGATGCGCTACTCCTCGGGCTTCGAGGGCGTGGTGCCGTACATCGAGCGGCAGTACACCCAGGCCGAGACCGACACGCAGCGTCAGCGGTGGGCGGAGTACCTGCGCGAGGTGCCCTGCCCCGTCTGCCACGGCGACCGGCTCAAGCCCGAGGTGCTCGCCGTGCTCGTGCACGACCGCTCGATCGCCGACGCCTCGCGGATGAGCCTCGCGGAGGCGCAGGACTACTTCGCGCAGCTCGAGCTGACCGATCGTGAGGCCAAGATCGCCGCGGCCGTGCTGCGGGAGATCCGCGCCCGGCTGGACTTCCTGGTCCAGGTCGGACTGAACTACCTGAGCCTGGGCCGATCGGCCGGGTCGCTGTCGGGCGGCGAGGCGCAGCGCATCCGTCTCGCCACCCAGATCGGGTCGGGGCTGACCGGCGTCCTGTACGTCCTCGACGAGCCGTCGATCGGTCTGCACCAGCGCGACAACCGGCGCCTGATCGAGACCCTGGTCCGCCTGAAAGACCTGGGCAACACGCTGATCGTCGTCGAGCACGACGAGGAGACGGTCCACGCCTCGGACTGGGTCGTCGACATCGGACCGCGCGCCGGTGTGGACGGCGGCGAGGTCGTGCACTCCGGCCCCCTGGCCTCCCTGCTCGAGGAGGAACGATCTCTCACCGGCGCCTACCTGAGCGGCCGTCGGGCGATCGCGACCCCCAAGAAGCGCCGCAAGATCGACAAGAAGCGGATGCTGACCGTCGTCGGCGCGCGCGAGAACAACCTCCAGAACGTGACCGCGGAGTTCCCGCTCGGCGTCCTCACGGCGGTCACGGGCGTCAGCGGCTCCGGCAAGTCGACGCTGGTCAACGGCATCCTCTACGAGGTGCTCGCCACCAAGCTCAACGGCGCGCGTCGCGTGGCGGGCAAGCACACCCGCGTGACCGGGCTCGACAACCTCGACAAGGTCGTGCACGTCGACCAGGCGCCGATCGGCCGCACCCCGCGCTCGAACCCGGCGACCTACACGGGCGTCTTCGACCGCATCCGGACGCTGTTCAGCGAGACCCCTGAGGCGAAGGCCCGGGGCTACCAGCCGGGCCGGTTCAGCTTCAACGTCAAGGGGGGACGCTGCGAGGCGTGCTCCGGCGACGGCACGATCAAGATCGAGATGAACTTCCTGCCCGACGTCTACGTCGACTGCGAGGTCTGCCACGGCAAGCGGTACAACCGCGACACGCTCGCGGTGCACTACAAGGGCAAGAACATCGCCGAGGTGCTGGAGATGCCCATCTCCGAGGCCGCGGAGTTCTTCGAACCCATCCAGGCCATCCACCGCTTCCTGAAGACCCTCGTCGACGTCGGCCTCGGATACGTACGGCTGGGGCAGTCGGCCACCACCCTCTCCGGCGGTGAGGCGCAGCGGGTCAAGCTCGCCACCGAGCTCCAGCGGCGCTCGAACGGCCGCAGCATCTACGTGCTCGACGAGCCCACGACCGGACTGCACTTCGAGGACGTGTCGCGCCTGCTGCAGGTGCTCGGCGGGCTCGTCGACAAGGGCAACACGGTCGTCGTCATCGAGCACAACCTCGACGTGATCAAGTCGGCCGACTGGATCATCGACCTGGGGCCCGAGGGCGGATCGGGCGGCGGTCGCATCGTCGCCACGGGCACGCCCGAGCAGGTGGCCGACGTCGAGGAGAGTCACACCGGCGCCTTCCTCGCGGAGATCCTGGCATCCGAGCGCGAGCGGGCCGGCGCCGCGGCGAAGGCTCGGGGGCCGGTGCGGAAGGCGGGCTGAGGTGGCGTCCGACCTGCCGTACAAGCCGCGGCCGGGAGAGATCCCGACCCAGCCCGGCGTGTACCGGTTCCGCGACGCCGACGGCCGCGTGCTGTACGTCGGCAAGGCGAAGAACCTCCGGGCGCGGCTGTCGAACTACTTCGCCCCGCTGCACACCCTCCACGAGCGCACGCGCCGGATGGTGCTGACCGCGGCATCCGTGGAGTGGACCGTCGTCGCCAGCGACGTCGAGTCGTTGCAGCTCGAGTACATGTGGATCCAGGAGTTCTCGCCTCCGTTCAACGTGCGCTACAAGGACGACAAGTCCTACCCGTACATGGCGATCACGCTGGCCGACGAGGCGCCCCGCGTCATCGTGACCCGCAATCGGCGCATCCCCGGAGCGCGCTACTTCGGGCCGTATCCGAAGGTGTGGGCGGTGCACGACACCATCGATCTGATGATCAAGGTGTTCCCGATCCGCACCTGCTCCGACGCCTCGTACAAGAAGGCGATGGCCACCGGGCGGCCGTGCTTCCCCGGGCAGATCGGTCGGTGCGGGGGCCCCTGCTCGATGAAGGTGACGATCGAGGAGCACCGGGCGATCGTCGACGACTTCGTCGCGTTCATGTCCGGCGGAGACCAGCGGTTCGCGCGCGAGCTGACCGCCCGCATGCGCGAGGCCTCGGCGGAGATGGACTACGAGTCCGCGGCGCTCTACCGCGATCGTCTCCAGGCGATCGACGCCGTCCTCAGCCGCAGCTCGCTCGTGCTCGCGGAGGACACGGACGCCGACCTGTTCGGCATCGCCGAAGACGAGTTGTCGGCCGCCGTGCAGCACTTCGTCGTGCGCGGCGGCCGGGTGCGGGGTGTGCGCGCCACGACGATCGACAAGGAGCTCGACATCTCGGGCGCCGACCTCGTCGACCAGGTGGTGCAGCGCACCTACGGCTCCGCGACGGCGGCGGACATCCCGCGGCAGGTGCTGGTGCCGACGCTGCCCGACGACGCCGCCGACCTCGAGCAGTGGCTGCAGGAGCGTCGGGGCAAGCGGGTCACCCTCCAGGTCGCGCAGCGCGGTCGCAAGGCCGATCTCATGCGCACGGCGACGCTCAACGCGCAGCAGGCGCTCCTGCTGCACAAGACCCGCCGCACGTCCGACTACACGGCGCGCACGAAGGCGCTCACCGATCTGCAGATCGCGCTCGGGATGGACGAGGCGCCGCTGCGCATCGAATGCTACGACGTGTCGCACCTGTCCGGCACGAACGTGGTCGCCTCCATGGTCGTCTTCGAGGACGGTCTGCCGAGGAAGGACCAGTACCGATCGTTCGGCGTTCCCGAGACCACGGACGACACCGACTCGCTCTACCAGGTGCTGACCCGTCGGCTCGCCCACATCGACCGCGACGAGGCGCTGCCGGATGCCGCCACGGTCGCCGTGGAGGGCGACCCGGACGCCGATCCGGACGCCCCCGTCGTCACGGAGCGCAAGCGTCCGCGCTTCGCCTACCGCCCGCAGCTGCTCGTGGTCGACGGCGGCGCGCCGCAGGTCGCGGCGGCGGCGCGGGCGCTCGAGGATGCCGGGCACACCGAGATCTCCCTGTGCGGCATCGCGAAGCGGCTCGAGGAGATCTGGCTGCCGGGGGAGGACTACCCCGTGATCCTGCCGCGCACCTCCGAGGCGCTCTACCTCCTGCAGCGCCTGCGAGACGAGGCCCATCGCTTCGCGATCACGCACCAGCGCAAGCGTCGCAAGCGCGACATCTCGACCGTGCTCGGTGAGGTGCCGGGACTCGGTGACGCGCGCATCAAGGCCCTGCTGCGTCACTTCGGCTCCGTCACCGCGCTGAGCGCCGCGACGGCCGACGAGATGACCGCCCTACCCGGCATCGGGCCGAAGCTCGCGGCGGCGATCGAGCAGCGCCTCGCGAATCGATAGGCTGTTCGTATCCGGATCGGCATGCGATCAGTCCTGGGGAGTGCACGTGGCAGATGACCAGCCCGCCGGCGAGGTGCTGATCGTCACGGGCATGTCCGGTGCCGGTCGCACGACCGCGGCCAACGCCCTCGAAGACCTCGACTGGTACGTCGTCGACAACCTCCCGCCCCAGATGCTGGGGCCGCTGCTCGAACTCACCGAGATGGCCGGCGGGGCGCTGCCGAAGCTCGCGGCGGTCGTCGATGTGCGCGGCCGCGACCTCTTCCAGGCGTTGCCGGCGGTCACCAGCGCCCTGCGCGCGGGTCGTCAGCTGCGCGTGCTGTTCCTCGACGCGGGCGACGACGTGCTCGTGCGCCGATTCGAGTCGGTCCGGCGCCCGCATCCGCTGCAGGGCGACGGCACGATCCTCGACGGCATCCAGCGCGAGCGCGAGCGGCTGGCGGTCATCCGCGAGAGCGCCGACGTCATCATCGACACGAGCGCGATGAACATCCACCAGCTGGCGAACCGCGTCGTCGACCTCTTCAGCGAGGAGGGCGCGGCGCGGCACACGATCACCGTCATGAGCTTCGGTTTCAAGTACGGCCTCCCCACCGACGTCGACCTCGTCGCCGACATGCGTTTTCTGCCGAACCCGTTCTGGATCCCGGAGCTGAAGGGGCACACCGGCGAGGAGGAGCCCGTGCGCGACTACGTGCTCGCGCAGGAGGGCGCGCGCGAGTTCATCGACGCGTACGCGACGGCCCTGCGCCCCGTCCTCGCGGGCTACCAGCGCGAGAACAAGCGCCACTCCGTTCTCGCCGTCGGGTGCACGGGCGGCAAGCACCGCTCGGTCGTGACGGCGATCGAGCTGGCCGACCGCCTGTCGCAGGTGCCGGGTGTGGCCGTACGGGTGAAGCATCGCGACCTCGGTCGCGAGTAGGCTGGATGTTTGTCCCCGCCCCCCGAACGAAGGATCGCCGTGTCGCCGACCGTTGACGTGAAGTCCGAGCTGGCCGCGGTCCGCGACCCTCGTCCCACGGCGCGGGTGGCCGAACTCACCGCGATCCTGCGCTTCTCCGGCGGCCTGCACTCGATCGCGGGACGCGTGGCCGTGGAGGCCGAGCTCGAGACGGATCCGCTCGCCCGTCGCGTCGCGCGCGACATCATGGAGCTGTACGGCGTGCGCCCCGAGCTGCACCGCGTGCAGGCCTCGGGCGGCCGCGCCGGCGGGCACTTCGCCGTGCGCGTCATCGAGGGCGGCGAGACCCTCGCCCGACAGACGGGACTGCTCGACGCGCGCCGTCGCCCGGTGCGCGGCCTGCCCAACAAGCTCACCACGGGGGCGCGCCACGACCTCGCGGCGGTCTGGCGCGGCGCGTTCCTGGCCAGCGGCACCCTCTCCGACCCCGGACGCTCGGCGGCGCTCGAGATCGCCTGCCCCTCGGGCGAGGCGGCCATGGCGCTCGTCGGCGCCGGCCATCGCATCGGGATCGCGGCGAAGGCCCGTGAGGTCCGCGGCGTTCCCCGGGTTGTCGTCCGCGACGGCGAGGCGATCCGTATCGCCCTGGCCGAGATGGGTGCCGTGCGCACCGCCCAGGCCTGGGAGGAGATGCGTCAGCGCCGCGAGGTGCGCGCCGGCGTCAACCGTCTGGTCAACTTCGACGATGCCAACCTGCGTCGGTCCGCGCAGGCGGCCGTCGCCGCCTGTGCCCGCGTCGAGCGCGCACTGGAGATCCTGGGAGACGACGTCCCCGAGCATCTGCGCGAGGCGGGGGAGTTGCGGCTGTCCCACCGCGACGCGAGCCTCGACGAGCTCGGCCACCACGCCGACCCCCCGCTGACGAAGGATGCCGTCGCCGGCCGGATCCGGCGTCTGCTCGCGATGGCCGACAAGAAGGCCGTGAGCACCGGCATCCCCGGTACGGACTCCGCCGTGCCCGAGGGCCTCGAGGACTGACCCCCGCGTCACGGGGCGCGTGCGCGGCGGTACACGTCGGTCGCGGTGGGAACAACCCCCTGCCGGCAGCGTTGCACCTCAATAGGATGGCAATGTCCCATCGCCGCAGCGCAGTTGCGGCGCCGACGACAGGAAGAAGAGAACATGGCGATCTACACGCTGCCCGACCTCCCCTACGACTTCGCAGCCCTCGAACCGCACATCAGCGGCAAGATCATGCAGCTCCACCACGACAAGCACCACCAGGCGTACGTCACGGGAGCCAACACGGCGCTCGAGCAGCTGGCGGAGGCCCGCGAGAGCGGCAACCTGGCCAACGTGAACAAGCTCGAGAAGGACCTCGCGTTCAACCTCGGAGGCCACGTCAACCACTCGATCTTCTGGACCAACCTGGCTCCCGCGAACGACGGCGGCGGCGGACAGCCGGAGGGCGAGCTGAAGGCCGCGATCGAGGAGTTCTTCGGCGGCTTAGAAAAGTTCCAGGCGCACTTCACGGCCGCCGCGACCGGCATCCAGGGCTCCGGCTGGGCGGTGCTGAGCTGGGACCCGATCGGCGAGCAGCTGATCATCCAGCAGCTCTTCGACCAGCAGTCCAACACGGCGCAGGGCACCGTCCCGATCTTCCAGCTCGACATGTGGGAGCACGCCTTCTACCTCGACTACCTCAACGTCAAGGCGGACTACGTCAAGGCCGTGTGGAACATCGCGAACTGGGGCAACGTCGCAGAGCGCTTTTCGACGGCGCGCGAGAAGACGGCCGGACTGCTCAAGTAGTAGTCTCATGACCAGGTGAGGATGCCGGGTCCCTCCCGGCGACGGGCAGGTGACCCGGCATCCTTTTTCCTTCACACACCAAGTTCGCGACTGGCGCGTCGAAACGCCGTCGCCGTCGCGACATGAACCGGGAGACAACGTGTCTGTCAAGATCGGAATCAACGGCTTCGGCCGTATCGGCCGCAACTTCCTCCGTGCCGCGCTCGAGCAGGGGGCTGACCTCGACATCGTGGCGGTGAACGACCTCACCGACAACAAGACCCTCGCCCACCTGCTGAAGTACGACTCCGTCGGCGGCCGCCTCGACGCGGAGGTCTCGTACGACGCCGACTCCATCACCGTCAACGGCAAGGCCATCAAGGTCTTCGAAGAGCGCGACCCGGCGAACCTCCCCTGGGGCGAGCTCGGTGTCGACATCGTCATCGAGTCGACCGGCCGCTTCACCAAGGCCGCCGACGCCAAGAAGCACCTCGACGGCGGCGCCAAGAAGGTCATCATCTCGGCTCCCGGCACAGATGTCGACGGCACCTTCGTCATGGGCGTCAACGACGGCGAGTACGACTCGGCGACGATGAACATCATCTCCAACGCGTCGTGCACCACGAACTGCCTCGCGCCGCTGGCCAAGGTCTTCAACGACAACTTCGGCATCGAGCGCGGCTTCATGATGACCGCGCACGCCTACACGGCCGACCAGAACCTGCAGGACGGCCCGCACAGCGACCTGCACCGTGCGCGCGCCGCCGCGATCAACATCGTCCCGGCCTCGACGGGTGCCGCCAAGGCCATCGGCCTCGTGCTGCCCGAGCTCAACGGCAAGCTGAGCGGCTCGTCGTACCGCGTGCCGGTTCCCACCGGCTCGATCGTCGACCTCACGATCATCACGCCCACCGAGGGCCTGACCGCCGAGGTCATCAACGCGGCCTACAAGAAGGCTGCCGCGGAGGGCGAGCTCGTCGGCTACCTCAAGTACAACGAGGACGCCATCGTCTCCAGTGACATCCAGCTCGACCCGCACTCGTCGGTGTTCGACGCGGGCCAGACGAACGTCTCGGGCAACCTCGTCAAGGTCTCGTCGTGGTACGACAACGAGTGGGGCTACTCGAACCGCCTCGTCGACCTCACCGAGCTCGTCGCCGACAAGCTCTGAGGCTTCGCCATGGCTTTGCGCACCCTTGCATCCCTCGGGTCGCTGGCCGGTAAGCGCGTCATCGTCCGTGTTGACTTCAACGTCCCTCTGAAGGACGGCGTCATCACGGACGATGGCCGTATCCGGGCGGCTCTTCCGACCCTCAACGAGCTCATCAACCAGGGGGCGCGGGTCATCGCGTGCTCCCACCTCGGACGCCCCGACGGCGCGCCCGACGCCAAGTACAGCCTCGAGCCGGTCGCCCAGCGGCTGTCGGAGCTGCTCGGAAAGCCGGTCGTGTTCGCGCGCGACACGGTGGGCACCTCCGCACAGGAGGCCGTCGCGGCCCTCGAGGACGGCGATGTCACCGTCATCGAGAACCTGCGGTTCAACCCGGGGGAGACGGCGAAGGACGACGCCGAGCGTCGTGCGTTCGCGGAGGAGCTCGCCGCTCTGGGCGACGCCCTCGTCTCCGACGGCTTCGGAGTCGTCCACCGCAAGCAGGCGTCGGTCTACGACCTCGCCGAGCTGCTGCCCTCCGCGGCCGGGTACCTCATCGAGAAGGAGGTCGACGTCCTCGACCGCCTGACCGAGAACCCCGAGCGTCCCTACGCCGTCGTGCTCGGCGGCTCCAAGGTGAGCGACAAGCTGGGTGTCATCGCGCACCTCCTCCCGCGCGCGGACAAGATCCTCGTCGGCGGCGGCATGCTCTTCACCTTCCTCGCGGCCCAGGGCCACAAGGTCGGCAAGAGCCTGCTCGAGACCGACCAGATCGAGACCGTGAAGGGCTACATCGCGGATGCCGCCGCGCGCGGCGTGGAGCTGATCCTCCCGGTCGACGCGGTCATGGCCTCGGGCTTCGCGGCCGACGCCGACCACGTGGTCGCTGCCGCCGACGCGCTGGAGGACACCCCCTTCGGCGCCGACGGCATGGGCCTGGACATCGGTCCGCGCACGGCGGAGATCTTCGCCGACGCGATCCGCAGCGCGAAGACCGTGTTCTGGAACGGCCCCATGGGCGTGTTCGAGATGCCGGCGTTCGCTGCCGGTACCAAGACGGTCGCCCAGGCGCTCACCGAGGTCGACGGCCTGTCCGTCGTCGGCGGTGGCGACTCGGCCGCGGCCGTGCGTCAGCTCGGTTTCGCGGACGACCAGTTCGGTCACATCTCGACCGGCGGCGGCGCGAGCCTGGAGTTCCTGGAGGGCAAGAAGCTCCCCGGGCTGGAGATCCTCGGATGGGAGAGCTGATGGCGCGCACACCGCTCATCGCCGGCAACTGGAAGATGAACCTCGACCACCTGCAGGCGGTCGCGTTCGTGCAGAAGCTGCACTGGACGTTGAAGGACGCCGGACACGAGGACGGCTCGGTGGAGGTCGCGGTCTTCCCGCCCTTCACCGACATCCGCACCGTGCAGACGCTGCTGGACGCCGACAAGATCCCCTTCGCGCTCGGCGCGCAGGACCTGTCGACGCACGACTCCGGCGCCTACACCGGAGAGGTGTCCGGCGCGTTCCTGAGCAAGCTGGCCTGCCGCTACGTCATCATCGGGCACTCCGAGCGTCGCGAGTACCACCACGAGAGCGACGCCATCGTCGCCGCCAAGGTGCAGGCTGCGCTCAAGCACGGTCTGGTCCCCGTCATCTGCGTGGGCGAGACGCTCGAGCAGCGCGAGGAGTCGGGGCCGACGGCCGTGTCCGTCGCTCAGCTGCGGGCCGCGCTGGAAGGCGTGCCGGCCGATGCCGACATCGTCGTGGCGTACGAGCCCGTGTGGGCCATCGGCACCGGACAGGTGGCGTCTCCCGAGCAGGCTCAGGAGGTGTGCGTCGCGCTGCGCGGCGTGCTCGCCGAGGTGCTCGGCGCGGATGCCGCCGCTCGCACGCGCGTGCTGTACGGCGGGTCGGTGAAGTCGGGCAACATCGCCAGCTTCATGCGCGAGCCCGACGTCGACGGCGCGCTGGTGGGTGGTGCGAGCCTCGTCGCGGACGAGTTCGCGGCCATCATCCGCTACCAGAAGCACGTCGGCGTCTGACGCCGTCCGACGCGCTTCGCTCTGCGTTTCGACTCGCTTCGCTCTGCGTTTCGACTCGCTTCGCTCGCTCAACGACCGGTGGGGGCGACCCCCCGGTCGTTGGGCGGGTACCGCGGGGTGCGAGCCGAAACGCAGGTATACTCGACCCTTGTGCGCCCGACGACGCGGGCGCCGCGAAAGGCTTCATCGACTGTGGACATCCTCGAGTTCGTGCTGCAGGTGCTGCTGGGCATCACCAGCCTCCTGCTGACCCTCCTGATCCTGCTGCACAAGGGACGCGGCGGCGGTCTGTCGGACATGTTCGGCGGCGGCATGAGCTCTGCTCTCGGGTCGTCCGGTCTCGCTGAGCGCAACCTGAACCGCTTCACGGTCGTGCTCGCACTCGTCTGGTTCGTCGCGATCGTCGCGCTCGGACTCATCACCAAGTTCCAGGGGCTCTGATGGCAACGGGCGGAAACGCTATTCGCGGCACTCGTGTGGGTGCCGGTCCGATGGGTGAGCAGGACCACGGTCACCACGCCGACCGTATCGCCGTGTCGTATTGGGACGCGCTCGGCAACGAGACCGTGCGCTATTTCGCCGCGGGCATCGCCGAGGAGGAGATCCCCGAGGTCATCGACTCCCCGCACTCCGGGCTTCCCGCGGGCCGCGACAAGGAGAATCCTCCGGCGCTCGCGAAGACCGAGCCCTACAAGACGCATCTCGCGTACGTGAAGGAGCGTCGCACCGAGGAAGAGGCCGACGCCCTCCTCGACGACGCCCTCCAGCAGCTGCGCGAGCGCCGCGGCCAGGCCTGATCGCGGCGGCAGCCGCCGCCGACGCGTCCGCGAGGACGGCGTCCGCTCAGAAGTCCTGGTCGATCAGTTCGGCGGGCACGTTCGCGGCGGCGGCGTCGTCGACGAAGAACACCGTCTTCTTGCGCCCCTTCGCCCCGGCGGCGGGCACCGTCTCGTAGCTGGCGCCGGCGAGGGCGAGGCCCAGGGCCGCCGCCTTGTCGGTGCCCGAAACGACCAGCCACACGCAGCGTGCCGAGTTGATCACCGGTCGCGTCATCGTGACACGCACCGCCGGCGGCTTCGGCGCGTCGCGTACGGCGACCGCGGTGCGGTCGGTCACCTGGATCTCGCCGCGGTCGGGGAACAGCGAGGCGATGTGACCGTCGGAGCCGACCCCGAGGAAGCACACATAGAACTCGGGCCACGCGTGCTCGTCGGTGCCGAAGCGCGCGAGCTCGTCGGCGTACGCGGATGCCGCGGTATCCGCGTCGGGAGCGTCGCCGCTCGCCGCGATCGCGTGGACGTTCGCCGCGGGGACGTCGATGCACGCGAGGAGCGCCTCGCGCGCGGCGCGCTCGTGGCGCTCGGGATCGTCGGCCGCCGCGAAGACCTCATCGCCCCACCAGACGTGCACGTGCGACCAGTCCACGTCCGCCCGTCGGGGGCTCGCGCCGGCCGCGCGCAGCACGGCGGTGCCGATCTGACCGCCGGCGAGGGCGATGTGGGTGGTCTTGCCGGCCGCCGAGCGGCGCGCCAGGCGCGCCAGCAGGCGGTCGGCGACGGCGGCGGCGAGCGTCGGAGCGTCCGGACTGATCACGACCCGTTTCTCGGTCCACATCTGCGCCATCGGAACTCCTAGGACTCGGTCGTGGTCGGGGGCCCCAGCAGCTCCCAGCCCTCCGTGATCACTCGACCATACAGGAGGTCGGGATCGAGCCGACGCAGCTCCTCGGCGAGGCATTCGCGGAGCGTGCGGCGCGGCAGGACGATGTCGTGCGAGGGCTGTCCGGGTTGCGTCAGCGTCGCGTCGATGTCGTTCGTCCGCTCGAGGACGATGTCTCCCGTCGCGCGCACGAGACGCACCTTCTGGATGCCGTGCTCCCACTCCTCGGGGGCCGAATAGCGCCACTGCACGGGGACGTCGAGCTTCAGCCGCAGCCACGCGGCGAGCAGCCCCGTCGAGGGCGAGCTGCCGGCGCCGACGACCTCCACGGCCGTCACCGGCTCGTAGGGCGGCTGGTCGAGCACGGCGGCGAGCTGCTCGCGCCAGTGCGTGAGCCGGGTCCAGGCGAGGTCCGTGTCTCCGGGGGCGTACGAGGGCCCGAGACGCGAGAGACGATCCTTCGCGTAGGGCTTGGTCGACGCATCCGTGATGCGCCGCTGCGCCATCCGGCCGATGTCGGACGCCGCAGGCTCGGCGGGCGGGAAGTCGGGCCACCAGGCGACGACCGGGGCGTCGGGCAGCAGCAGACCCGTGACGAGTCCCTCCTGGTTGGTCGCGACGTCGCCGCGGGCGCGCAGCACGACCACCTCGCTGGCCCCGGCATCCCCGCCGACGCGGATCTGCGCGTCGAGCTTGGCGTCGCCCTCGGGGTCGGCGATGAGCACGATGACGCGCATCGGGTGCTCACGGGAGGCGTCGTTCGCGGCCTCGATGGCCTCCTCGTGCAGGCCGTGGGTCGTCACGATCACGAGCGTCAGCACGCGGCCGAGCGCGACCGCGCCACCCTCCTCCCGCACGCTCACGAGCGAGCGGGCGATCTTCGACACGGTGGTGTCGGGCAGGTCGACGATCACGGGCGCCTCCAGACGCGGCCATCACGGGCCAGGAGTTCATCGGCGGACGGGGGCCCCCACGAACCGGGGGAGTACTGCTCGAGAGGTCCGCCCTGCTGGGTCCAGTACTCCTCGACCGGGTCGAGGATCTTCCAGGAGAGCTCGACCTCCTCGTGGCGCGGGAACAGCGGCGGGTCGCCGAGCAGGACGTCGAGGATGAGGCGCTCGTACGCCTCCGGGCTCGACTCGGTGAACGCGTGGCCGTAGCCGAAGTCCATCGTGACGTCGCGAACCTCGTTGCCCGCGCCCGGCACCTTCGATCCGAACCGGATCGTCACGCCCTCGTCGGGCTGCACCCGGATGACGAGCGCGTTCTGGCCGAGCTCGAGCGTCTGGTTGCGCTGGAAGAGCAGCTGCGGGGCGCGCTTGAAGACGACGGCGATCTCCGTGACGCGGCGCCCGAGGCGCTTGCCCGTGCGCAGGTAGAACGGCACTCCCGCCCAGCGGCGCGTGCCGATCTCGAGCTTGATGGCGGCGTACGTCTCGGTGGTCGAGGCGGGGTTCATGCCGTCCTCCTCGAGGAAGGCGGTGACCTTCTCGCCGCCCTGCCAGCCGCCGCCGTACTGCCCGCGGGCGGTGGCGGTCGACAGGTCCTCCGGCAGCCGGACGGCGGCCAGCACCTTCTCCTTCTCGGCGCGCAGGTCCTTCGCGTCCATGGAGATCGGCTCCTCCATGGCGGTCAGCGCCAGCAGCTGCAGGAGGTGGTTCTGGATGACGTCGCGTGCCGCGCCGATGCCGTCGTAGTAGCCCGCGCGGCCGCCGACGCCGATGTCCTCGGCCATCGTGATCTGCACGTGGTCGACGTAGTTGGCGTTCCAGATCGGCTCGTACAGCTCGTTGGCGAAGCGCAGCGCGAGGATGTTCTGCACCGTCTCCTTGCCGAGGTAGTGGTCGATGCGGAAGATCGAGTCGGCCGGGAAGGCGACCTCGAGCGCGGCGTTCAGCTCACGCGCCGTCTGCAGGTCACTGCCGAACGGCTTCTCGATGACGACGCGACGCCACGCGTCGGGGTTGTTGGACCGGTCGTCGACCAGTCCGGAGTCCTTCAGCTGCTTCGCGACGATGGGGAAGTCGCGCGGCGGGATCGAGAGGTAGAACGCGTGGTTGCCCATGGTGCCGCGTTCGACGTCGAGCTTCTCGACCGTCTCGCGCAGCCGGCGGAACGCGTCGTCGTCGCCGAACTCGCCGGAGACGAAGCGGATGCCCTGCAGCAGCTGCTTCCACGTCTCCTCACGGAACGGCGTGCGCGCGTGCTGGCGGACGGCGTCGTGGACGACGTTCGCGAAGTCCTGGTCCTCCCAGTCGCGACGCGCGAAGCCGACGAGGGCGAACCCCGGCGGCAGGAGCCCGCGATTGGCGAGGTCGTAGACGGCGGGCATGAGCTTCTTGCGCGACAGGTCGCCCGTCACGCCGAAGATCACGAGCGCGCTCGGTCCGGCGATGCGATTCAGGCGTCGGTCATCGGGGTCGCGGAGCGGGTTGTGCTCGCGCGAGATCTCGGCAGTCATCGGGAAAAGACTCCTCCTGGGCCGCGGCTACTGCGCGGCCTCGAACAGCGAAAGCACCTCGACCTGCGGGTCGGTCAGGGTGAGGGTGACCACCGGTCGTCCGTGCGCGACGAGCACGTCGGCGTCGCCGGCCGCCTGAGCGGCGATCAACTGACCGAACGTGAAGGGGCGGCCCGGTATTTCCAGATCCACCTCTCCGGCGCCGATGATCTGCAGGAACACGCCGTTCGCCGGCCCGCCCTTGTGATACTGACCCGTGGAGTGCAGGAACCGGGGACCCCAGCCGAAGGTCGTCGGACGCCCGCTGTCGGCGGCGATGAGCTCGCGGATGCCGGCGAGCTGCGGAACCGCGGTGCGGTCCGCGTACGCCTGGATCGCGACATAGCCGTCGGCGCCGAGCCGCGCCCACAGCGCGTCGAGGACGCCGGCGAGCGTGCCGGAGGCGGCGAGGGCGGGGTCGGACACGCGCACCTCGACGCCGTCGACGGTGAACGCGGGTGCGCCGATGTCGGGCCGCGTCTCGAGCATACCGCGCGCGGCCGCCTTCGCCGACTCGACATCGGGCTGATCGAACGGATCGATGCCCAGCATGCGGCCCGCGATCGCGGTCGCGTACTCCCAGACGACGAACTGCGCGCCGAGCGAACCGCTGACGAGCACCTCGTCGGGGTGCTGCTCGATGAGGCGGAAGTGCACCGCGTCGTCGACGAGGCGCACGATCTGCAGATCGGCGGGCGTGCGGTCGACCTCGGGCGACACCGGCAGCAGGACGACCGGCAGGATGCCGGTTCCGTTCTTGCCGGTGGACTCGGCGACGAGCTGCTCGATCCAGTCGGGCAGACCCACGATGTGCGTGCCGTCGCTGACGAGCCCCATCTTGTCGCGGCGCGGATCGCCGCCGGCGATCGCCGCGGCGAGGGTGAGCGCCGGGTTGCGCGGGTCGTCGATGGCGACCTCGAGCAGGGTGGCCTCGGCCTCGTCGAGCAGTTCGGCGATGTCGGCGCCGGCCAGTCCCGACGGCACGAGGCCGAACGCGGTGAGGGCGGAGTACCGCCCGCCCACGTTCGGGTCGGCCGTGAACACGCGGTAGCCCGATGTGCGCGCGGACTGCTCGAGCGGGGAACCGGGGTCGGTGACGACGACGATCCGCTCGGCGGGGTCGATCCCGAGATCGGACCAGGCGGCCTCGAACGCGCGTCGCGCCGAGTCCGTCTCGATCGTGGAACCGGACTTGGAGGCCACGACCAGCACGGTCCGCTCCAGGCCGCCGCTCTCGGCGTCGCCGTCGATCGCGGCGAGCACCTGGGCGGGATCGGTCGAATCGAGGATCACGAGGGGCACACCGGCCGTCCGCGTGATGACCTCGGGGGCCAGCGAGGATCCGCCCATCCCGGCGAGGACGATGCGCGTGAGCCCGCGGGCGACGAAGTCCTCCCGCAGGGCGGCGATCTCGGGCAGCAGCGGTCGCGAGACGCTCACGGCCTCGACCCAGCCGAGACGCACGGCGGCTTCGGCTGCGGCATCCGGACCCCAGAGATCGGGGTCCCCCGCGGTGATCCCGCTCGCGACCAGGCTGTCGACCAGACCCGGCAGCGTCTGCGCGACGACGTCCTTGACGTGTCCCGAGACGTGGATCTCGAAACTCACCGGCTGGTCTCCGGGGCCTCGGCCAGCGCCTCGGCGACCGTCTTCTTCAGGTCCTGCCACGAGGCGATGAACTTGGCGACGCCCTCGTCCTCGAGCGTCTGGGTGACATCGGCGATGTCGACGCCGAGGTCGGCCAGCTGCGCGAAGACGAGATGCGCGTCCTCGTAGGCGCCCGTGACGGTGTCGCCCGTGACGACGCCGTGGTCGAAGGTCGCCTCGAGGGTCTTCTCCGGCATCGTGTTGACGGTGCCCGGGGCCACGAGCTCCGTGACGTAGAGCGTGTCGGGCAGCGCCGGGTCCTTGACGCCCGTCGAGGCCCACAGCGGGCGCTGGACGGTGGCGCCGGCGGAGACCAGCTCCTGCGCTCGCGAAGCCGAGAACTTCTTCTCGAACAGCTCGTAGGCGAGGCGGGCGTTGGCCAGGCCGGCGCGGCTCTTGAGCGCCTCGGCGTCTTCGCTCTCGAACGCCGACAGACGCTTGTCGACCTCGGTGTCCACGCGGGACACGAAGAAGGAGGCGACCGAGTGGATGCCGGACAGGTCGTGACCGTTCGCCGCGGCCTGCTCCAGGCCGGCCAGGTAGGCGTCGATGACCTCTTCGTACCGTTCGAGCGAGAAGATCAGCGTCACGTTGACGGAGATGCCCTCGGCGATCACCGCGGTGATGGCGGGCAGGCCCGCCTTCGTCGCGGGGATCTTGATGAGCGCGTTGGGCCGATCGACCTTGGCCCAGAGCTTCTTGGCCTCGGCGATCGTGCCGTCGGTGTCGTGGGCGAGATCGGGGGAGACCTCGATCGACACGCGCCCGTCGACGCCGCCCGTGGCGTCGTAGACACCGCGGAAGATGTCGGCCGCGTCGCGGACGTCGGTCGTGGTCAGCTCGAAGATCGCGGTGTCCACGTCGGCGCCCGAGGAAGCGAGCGCGGCCAGCGGGGCGTCGTACGAGTCGTCGTCCTGGTTGCCGATGGCCGCCTGGAAGATCGAGGGGTTCGTCGTCACGCCGGAGACGTTGCGCGTGTCGATCAGCTGGGCGAGGTTGCCCGAGTCGATGCGCGTGCGGGAGAGGTCGTCGAGCCAGATGCTGACGCCGGCGTCGACGAGCTGCTGGGTCGGGGTCGGGGTGCTCATGCGTTCTCCTTGACGGTTGCGCGGGCCGCTTCCACGACCGCGTCGGCGGTGATGCCGAACTTCTCGAACAGGGTCTTGTAGTCGGCGGAGGCGCCGAAGTGGTCGATGCCGACCGTGCGGCCGGTGTCGCCGACGATGCTGCGCCACAGCGGCGTGGATCCGGCCTCGACGGAGACGCGCGCCTTCACGGCGCTCGGCAGCACGGACTCGCGGTAGGCGGCATCCTGCTCGGCGAACCACTCCAGCGACGGAGCCGAGACGACGCGGGCGCGGATGCCGTCGGCGGCGAGCGTCTCGCGCGCCGCGACGGCCAGCTGCACCTCGGAACCGGTCGCGATGAGGATCACGTCGGGCTCGCCGCCCTCGGCGTCGATCAGCACGTAGGCGCCCTTGGCGACGCCGTCGGTCGTGGCGAAGCCCGCCTCGCCGCGCGGGAACACCGGGATGTTCTGTCGCGTCAGGGCGATGCCCACCGGACCGCCGCTGGTGCGGCGCACGATCTCGTGCCAGGCCGCGGACGTCTCATTGGCGTCGGCGGGGCGCACCACCGTGAAGTTCGGGATGAGGCGCAGCGTCGACAGCTGCTCGATCGGCTGGTGCGTCGGGCCGTCCTCGCCGAGGGCGACGGAGTCGTGGGTCCAGACGAAGATCGACGGGATGTCCATCAGCGCGGCCAGGCGCACCGGGGGGCGCATGTAGTCGCTGAAGATCAGGAACGTGCCGCCGAAGGGACGCGTGGGTCCGTGCAGCTTGATGCCGTTGACGATCGCGCCCATCGCGTGCTCGCGGATGCCGAAGTGCAGCACGCGGCCGTAGGGGTCGCCCGACCACTCGTGCGTGGACCACTCGGCGGGGATGAACGACTTCGCGTCCTTGATGGTCGTGAGGTTCGACTCTGCGAGGTCGGCGGAACCGCCCCACAGCTCGGGCAGCTGCGCCGCGAGGGCGTTGATGACCTGACCCGACGCCGCGCGGGTGGACACCTCCTTGCCCGACTCGAAGCTCGGCACCGAGAGGTCGGCGGGCAGCTCGCCCGCCTCGAGGCGGTCCAGCAGCGCCTTGCGCTCGGGGTTGGCGGCGGCCCAGGCGTCGAAGTCGGCCTGCCAGGCGGCGCGCGCCTCGGCGGCGCGGTCGCGCAGGGCGCGGGTGTGCGCGATGACGTCGTCGGCGACGACGAAGGACTTCTCGGGGTCGAAGCCCAGCACCTTCTTCGTCGCGGCGAGCTCGTCGGCGCCGAGGGCGGAGCCGTGGATCTTGCCCGTGTTCTGCTTGCCGGGCGACGGCCAGCCGATGATGGTCTTCAGGATGACGAGCGACGGCTTGTCGGTCTCGCCCTTGGCCGCCTCGATGGCGGCGTACAGCTCGGCGACGTCCTCGACGTACTCGCCGGTCTTCTTCCAGTCGACGGTCTGCACGTGCCAGCCGTAGGCCTCGTAGCGCGCCGCGACGTCCTCGGTGAAGGCGACGTTGGTGTCGTCCTCGATCGAGATCTGGTTGGAGTCGTAGATCGCGATCAGGTTGCCGAGGTTCTGGTGGCCGGCGAGGCTCGAGGCCTCGCTGGTCACGCCCTCCTGCAGGTCGCCGTCGCCGGCGATCACGTACACGAAGTGGTCGAAGGGGCTCGTGCCCGCTGCGGCCTCGGGGTCGAACAGGCCGCGCTCGTAGCGAGCCGCGTAGGCGAAGCCGACGGCGGAGGACAGGCCCTGCCCGAGCGGGCCGGTCGTGATCTCCACGCCCTTCGTGTGTCCGTACTCGGGGTGGCCCGGGGTCAGCGATCCCCACGTGCGCAGCGCCTCGAGGTCGGAGAGCTCGAGGCCGAAGCCGCCGAGGTAGAGCTGCACGTACTGCGTGAGCGAGGAGTGACCGGCGGAGAGGATGAAGCGGTCCCTGCCCAGCCAGTGGGTGTCGGAGGGATCGTGGCGCAGGACGCGCTGATAGAGCAGGTACGCGGCCGGCGCAAGGCTCATCGCCGTGCCGGGGTGGCCGTTGCCCACCTTCTCGACCGCATCCGCGGCCAGCACGCGAGCGGTGTCCACCGCGCGCCGATCGATCTCATCCCAAGCCAGTTCCGACACGTGGTGCCCTTTCGAAAAGAGGGGGAGTGCGTCCGACACTCGAACCGGCCTCGGCGACGTCGGTCGCACCCTGCCGGCGCTCGGCGACGCCTGTGATTTCAGCTTAGCGAAGAGGCATGGGCCCGAAGCCCCGTATGTCATCCGTGACAATCCCGACCTGACCTCATTGTTCAACATAGTGAATCATATCCAGTGGAGTGGATGCAAGGGTGGGGAGAGCGTGACCTAGACTGGGTTCTACCGAGAAAGGGGATCCGGGGCATGGTGCAGTCGAGCGTGTCCGCCGTGAGCGACCCCATCGCGCGGCAGGCCGTCGGTCGGAAGATCCGCGCCTACGTCACCCTCACGAAGCCTCGCGTGCTCGAGCTGCTGCTCGTGACGACCGTGCCGGTCATGATCCTCGCCCAGGGCGGGATGCCGGACCTCTGGCTCGTCCTCGCCACCGTCGTCGGCGGCGCGATGAGCGCGGGGTCGGCGGCGACCTTCAACATGTACCTGGATCGCGACATCGACGCCCACATGCGACGCACCGAGAACCGGCCGCTCGTCACCGGCGAGGTGTCTCCGCGCGGAGCGCTGATCTTCGCCTGGACGCTGGCCGTCGCCTCCACGGTGTGGCTGCTGGTCACGACGAACGCGCTCGCGGCCGCGCTCAGCGCCGTCGCCATCTTCTTCTACGTGGTCATCTACACGATCCTGCTCAAGCGGCGCACCGAGCAGAACATCGTCTGGGGCGGGATCGCGGGCTGCTTCCCCGTGCTCATCGGATGGTCGGCCGTCACGGGCTCGCTGACCTGGACGCCCTTCATCCTCTTCCTGCTGGTGTTCCTGTGGACGCCTCCGCACTACTGGCCGCTCTCGATGAAGTACAAGGGCGACTACCAGGAGGCGGACGTGCCGATGCTGGGCGCGACCCGCGACGGCCTCCAGGTGGGCCTGCAGGTCATCCTCTATGCCTGGGCGACGGTGGCCTCCTCGCTGCTGCTCATCCCCGTCGCGGGGATGGGACTCGTCTACACGGCGTCCGCGCTCGTGTTCGGCGGCTGGTTCATCGTCGAGTCCCACGTGCTGTACAACCGCGCCGTCCGGGGCGAGCAGATCCGTCCGATGCGCGTCTTCCACGCGTCGATCACGTATCTCACGCTGCTGTTCGTCGCGATCGCGATCGATCCGCTGCTGCCGTTCTGATCCCCGACGGCGCGGGCGGCGCCGGCACGTGTGCGAGCACACGCGAGAAGGCGCCGGCCCCCGTGGGGTGCCGGCGCCTTCTCGATGACGCGGTGCGGGCGGATCAGACCGCGGGGCGGTCGGTACCGGCGTCGACGGTCTCGGCGGGCGCGGAGGCGACCGTCTCCGTCGCGGGGACGGACTCGACGACCTCGACGACCTCGATCTCTTCGGCGGCGACGACGGGCTCGATCTCGGTGCGACGCACGAGAGCGCCCAGCGTGCCGAGCGTGAGGGCCAGCGCGAGTCCGATGAGTCCGGCGCCGATGAGGATCGCGCCGAGCACGGCCCAGATCTGACCGGCGTAGACCTCGACGCCGGTGGCGGTGCCGTCGGTGAGGGTGTTCGCCATGATCGTGAGCTTGTCGACGAGCAGGTACACGCCGCCGCCGATGGCGACGACCGAACCGCCCACGAGCACCCAGAACGGGATGCTGCGGTTCACACGGGCGGTGTTGGGCATGGGAAAGCTCCTTCTGTCACGTCACCGCACGCGCGGCGACAGATCGACTATCTGCGAACCACCAGGGGAGGAGTGATGCGCGGGCTATGAGGTCGCTGTGGACCGCACGCCGTCAGCCAGCATGGCACGGGGAGCCTTCAGGTGCAGCACCACGGCCGTCATCGCCGCCACGAGGCAGACGGCGAGCACCATGTGGATGTTGACCAGCACGATCGGCAGACCCGTGCGGGCCTGCCAGAGCCCGATCGCGATCTGCACGAGCTCCACACCCAGCAGCAGCCCCGTCCACAGCGGCAGCCGCAGGACGCCCGGCATCCGGAAGGACCAGGCGAAGAGCACGATCGTCAGCGCGAACAGGGTGTAGGCGGGCCAGCTGTGCACGTGCTGCCAGAAGATCGGGTCCAGACCGTTGCGGGCGGCCGCGTCGTCGCCCGCGTGCGGTCCCGAGCCGGTCAAGAGGATGCCGATCACGACCGTGATCAGCACGACCGCGCTGGTGACGTGGGTGAGGATCGCGTAGCCCCGGGGGACCGCGCGCTCCCGCGGCCCGGGTGTCGCGTACACGCGGACCACGTACGCGGCCGCGATCGCCACCAGGGCCGCCGACAGCAGGTAGTGCAGGCCCACGATGCTCGGGTGCAGGTGCAGCCACACGGTGATGCCGCCGATGACGGCCTGCAGGATGATGCCGATGCCGATGGCGAGCGTGAGGCGGGGCAGCTCGGGACGGGTGCGCCAGAGGCGCACGACGGAGAGGAAGGCGAGGAGGGCCACGATCACCAGCACGCCGGTGAGGGTGCGGTTGCCGAACTCGATGAGGCCGTGGATGCCGAGCTCCTGCGTCGGCACCAGCGACTCGGGGGTGCAGTACGGCCACGTCTCGCATCCCATCCCCGAGCCGGTGAGCCGCACGAGGCCACCGGTGCCGACGATGACGACGTTGCTGACGAGGACGAGCCAAGCCAGGACACGGGTGCTGCGTCCGACACGCGCGGGAAGGCGCGAGGCCAGCGAGCGGCCGGAGCCCGAACCGCTCGCGGTCGTCGGGGCGTCAGGAGCGGAGGTCTGCGGTGCGGACATGGTGGGGTCGCCTCCCGGATGCGTGCCCGAACGGGCGCCGGCCACGCCCGTGTCGGGGTGTTGCCTGTAGACTGAAGGGGTGGGAACAGCGGCGCGCGAAGCGCGTCACGCCCCCTACAGTCTAGGCGCGCGAGGTGCGGGCCCCGACGCAGACCACGTCGGAGAAAACGACACGAAAACGGCCCTGAAAGCGGCATCCGACCTTCGCCCACGACACTCCGATCGTGAGACAGGCGCAGGCGCAGGAATGCCGGAGCGGATGACACCGCCGGGCACGAAGGAGGCAAACCCATGTCGGATGTGCTCATCGACCGCCCCGAACTCGAGGGGCTCGGCGTCTACGAGTTCGGCTGGCACGACACCGACGCCGCGGGCGCCGTCGCGCAGCGCGGCATCAACGAGGACGTGGTCCGGGGGATCTCGGCCCTCAAGGACGAGCCGGAGTGGATGCTGAAGACCCGTCTGAAGGGGTATCAGCTCTTCGGCCGCAAACCGATGCCCACCTGGGGCGCCGACCTGTCGGACATCGACTTCGACAACATCAAGTACTTCGTGCGCTCCACCGAGAAGCAGGCGCAGTCCTGGGAAGACCTCCCCGCGGAGATCCGTGAGACGTACGAGAAGCTCGGCATCCCCGAGGCGGAGCGCCAGCGACTGGTCGCCGGCGTCGCCGCGCAGTACGAGTCCGAGGTCGTGTACCACCAGATCCGTGAGGACCTCGAGGCCCAGGGCGTCATCTTCATGGACACCGACACGGCCCTGCGCGAGCACCCGGAGTTCTTCCAGGAGTACTTCGGCACCGTGATCCCCGCCGGCGACAACAAGTTCGCCGCCCTCAACACGGCCGTGTGGTCGGGGGGATCGTTCGTGTACGTGCCGAAGGGCGTGCACGTGGAGATCCCGCTGCAGGCGTACTTCCGCATCAACACCGAGAACATGGGCCAGTTCGAGCGGACGCTCATCATCGCCGACGAGGACAGCTACGTCCACTACATCGAAGGCTGCACCGCGCCGATCTACAAGAGCGACTCGCTGCACTCGGCGGTCGTCGAGATCATCGTGAAGAAGAATGCGCGCGTTCGCTACACCACGATCCAGAACTGGTCGAACAACGTCTACAACCTCGTCACCAAGCGGGCCATCGCCCACGAGGGCGCGACGATGGAGTGGATCGACGGCAACATCGGCTCCAAGGTGACGATGAAGTACCCGTCGATCTACCTCATGGGCGAGCACGCCAAGGGCGAGACCCTGTCGGTCGCCTTCGCGGGCCCCGGTCAGCACCAGGACGCCGGCGCCAAGATGATCCACATGGCGCCGTACACGCAGTCTTCGATCGTCTCGAAGTCGATCGCGCGCGGCGGCGGCCGCGCCGGCTACCGCGGCGAGGTGCGGGTGTCGCCGGAGGCGCACCACTCCGCCAACACCGTGCGCTGCGACGCGCTCCTGGTCGACACGATCTCCCGCTCCGACACGTACCCCGCCATCGACATCCGCGTGGACGACGTCCAGCTCGGTCACGAGGCGACCGTGTCGAAGGTGAGCGAGGAGCAGCTGTTCTACCTGATGAGCCGCGGCATGCCCGAGGACGAGGCGATGGCGATGATCGTGCGCGGGTTCATCGAGCCGATCGCGCGTGAGCTGCCCATGGAGTACGCCCTCGAGCTGAACAAGCTCATCGAGATGGGCATGGAAGGATCCGTCGGCTGATGACGACAGTGACGCAGACCCCCGCCGATGCGAGCACCCGGGCGGAGGGTCACATCGACCCTGCGGCCTCGCTGGTCTCCAAGGTGGTGCCGGTGCAGACCCGGTCGGAGCGACCGACCTCGTTCGACCCCGCCGACTTCGGCATGCCGACGGGACGCGAGGTGAACTGGAAGCACACACCGGTGGCCCTCCTGGGCGACCTGCTGCGCGACGAGCCCGCCCCGCACGACGTCATCGGCGTCGAGGTGAGCGCGCCCGACGCCGTCCACCAGTCGCGTCTCGCGATCGGTGAGGCTCCGCGCGGCGAGGTGTTCCGTCCCGAGGATCGCGTGAGCGCGATCGCCTGGACGCAGGAGGCCGACGCGCCCCTCATCCGCATCCCCGCGGGCGTCGAGCTCGACGAGCCGGTGCTCGTGCGACTCACCGGCCGCGGCGGCGTCGCCCACGCGCACGTCGTCATCGAAGCGCAGGCCCAGTCGCGCGCCACCGTCGTGCTGCGTCACGAGGGCAGCGCCCAGCAGGCCCAGAACGTCGAGATCATCGTCCGCGACGGCGCCGCGCTGACCGTCGTGTCCGTGCAGCGCTGGGACGACGATGCGATCCATCTCGCGTCGCACCAGGCGCGCGTCGACCGCGACGCCACGCTCACGCACGTCGTGGTGAGCCTCGGCGGACGCGTGGTCCGCGTGAACCCCTCGGTCGAGCTCGCGGGTGCGGGCGCCGAGGGCAAGCTGTACGGCCTCGCGTTCTCCGACGCGGGCCAGCACCTCGAGAGCCAGGTCTACCTGCACCACAAGGGCCCGCAGACCGTCGGTGACGTGCTGTACAAGGGCGCGCTGCAGGGCGAGTCCGCGCGCAGCGTCTGGATCGGCGACGTGCTCATCGGGCCGGATGCCGTGGGCACCGACTCCTACGAGGCGAACCGCAACCTCGTGCTCACCGACGGGGCGCGGGCCGACTCGATCCCGAACCTCGAGATCGAGACGGGCGACATCCGCGGCGCCGGTCACGCGAGCGCCACCGGGCGGTTCGACGACGAGCAGCTGTTCTACCTGCAGGCCCGCGGCATCGCCGAGGAGGAGGCGCGGCGTCTGGTCGTGCTCGGCTTCCTCGCCGAGATCGTCCAGAAGATCGACGTCGCCGACCTCCAGGACGAGCTGATCGCCGCCATCGAGGACGAGCTCGCCCTCGCGTCGGACGCCGAGGGAGCGGCCGAGTGACCGCGCAGAAAGTGCTGAACCTGAGCGACCTCGAGCAGGACACGGCCGTGCGCGTCGAGATCGACGGTGTGCCGATGGCGGTCGTCCTCGACTCCAACGGCGAGGTGCACGCCATCGGCGACACCTGCACGCACGGCGACATCTCGCTGTCGGACGGCTTCGTCGAGGGCGACACGCTCGAGTGCTGGGCCCACGGCTCGGCGTTCTCGCTGCGCACCGGCCGGCCCCTGAACCTCCCGGCCTACGAGCCGGTGCCCGTCTATGCGGTCACGATCGACGGGGACGACGTCCTCATCGATCCCACCGTCCTCAAAGAAGTGAACTGAAGAAGGTAATTGACATGGCTGTTCTCGAGATCCGCGACCTCCACGTGACGGTCGAGACCGACGCGGGCCAGACCCCGATCCTCAACGGCGTCGACCTCACCGTCCGCACCGGCGAGACCCACGCGATCATGGGCCCCAACGGCTCGGGCAAGTCGACGCTGGCGTACACGATCGCCGGGCACCCGAAGTACACCGTCACGCAGGGCACGATCACCCTCGACGGCGAAGACGTCCTCGCGATGTCGGTCGACGAGCGCGCGCGTGCCGGCCTCTTCCTGGCGATGCAGTACCCGGTCGAGATCCCGGGCGTCACCGTCACGAACTTCCTGCGCACCGCCAAGACGGCGATCGACGGCGAGGCCCCGGCGATCCGCACGTGGACCAAGGACGTCAAGGCGGCCATGAAGAACCTCCGCATGGACCCGAAGTTCGCGGCGCGCAACGTCAACGAGGGCTTCTCGGGCGGCGAGAAGAAGCGTCACGAGATCCTCCAGCTCGAGCTGCTCAAGCCCGCCATCGCGGTGCTCGACGAGACCGACTCGGGCCTCGACGTCGACGCGCTCAAGATCGTCTCGGAGGGCGTGAACCGCGCCAAGGAGGCGACCGACCTGGGCGTTCTGCTGATCACGCACTACACCCGCATCCTCCGCTACATCACGCCGGACTACGTGCACGTGCTCGTCAAGGGCCGCGTCGCGGAGGAGGGCGGCCCCGAGCTCGCCGAGCGTCTCGAGGACGAGGGCTACGACCGCTACCTCGAGCCCTCCGACGTCGTCGAGGCCTAGGATCGAAGGCATGACCGCGACGCTCAACCCCGAGAAGTACGACGAGGTCACCGAGGCCCTCAAGGACGTGATGGATCCCGAGCTCGGGATCAACGTCGTCGACCTCGGACTCATCTACGACCTCAGCTGGGACGAGGAGAACGACGCGCTCGTCATCCACATGACGCTGACCTCGGCCGGCTGTCCGCTCACCGACGTGCTCGAGGAGCAGACCGCGCAGGCCCTGGACGAGGTCGTCGAACGGTTCCGCATCAACTGGGTGTGGATGCCGCCGTGGGGCCCCGAGCGGATCACGGACGACGGCCGCGACATGATGCGGGCCCTCGGCTTCGCGATCTGAGCGTCATGTCGTGACGTCGGGCACCGGCCGCGGCGCCGCGCCTCGATAGGCTCGACGGGTGAGCACCCTTCCCCTCGAGGCCCTGCCGTTGGAGACGTTGCGACGCCGGTCCAGCACGAAATGGCGCACCTTCGGCGCCGATGTGCTGCCGCTCTTCGTCGCGGAGACGGACTTCCCGCTCGCCGCCCCGATCACGCGGGCCCTGGCGACGGCCGTGGAACTCGGCGACACCGGGTACACGCCGCCCGACCTCGGTCTGCGGGATGCGTTCGCGGCGTTCGCGCGGCGGCGGTTCGGCTGGGACGTGGACCCCGCCCGCGTGCGCTCCACCGGCGACGTCATGATGGGCGTGGTCGAGATCATCCGCGCCGTCACGTCTCCGGGCGATGCGGTGGTGATCACGCCGCCGGTCTACCCGCCGTTCGCGATGTGCGTCGAAGAGGCGGGATGCCGCGTCGAGGCGGTGCCGCTGACCGACACGGGGGCCGGGTGGGAGCTCGACCTCGACGGGATCGAGGCGGCCCTCGCCGCCGGTGCCCGCGCCGTGCTGCTGTGCAACCCGCACAATCCGACGGGGACCGTTCACCGCGCCGCCGACCTCGCAGCGCTCGCGGAGGTCGTCGCCCGTCACGATGCCGTGGTGATCAGCGACGAGATCCACGCGCCGCTGACCTACGACGAGGTGCCCTACACGCCGTTCCTCGCCGCGTCGGAGACGGCGGCGGCGGTCGGCTACACGGTCACGAGCTCGTCCAAGGCGTTCAACCTCGCCGGCCTCAAGTGCGCACTGATGATCACGGCGGACGCGCGGACCGCGGCCGTGGTCGCCGGCCTGCCCGCCGAGGTCGAGTGGCGCACGGGCCTGTTCGGCGCGATCGCGAGCATCGCCGCGTTCGACGCGGCATCCGACGGCTGGCTGGACGGCCTGCGCACGCGGCTGGACCTCAACCGCCGCCTTCTCGCCGACCTGCTGGCCCAGCAGCTGCCGGCCGCGCGCTACCGGGTGCCGGAGGCGGGATACCTCGCGTGGGTCGATCTCGGCGCCTACGGGTGGGGCGAGGATCCCGCGGCGCGCATCTTGGCGGAGGCGCGAGTCGCGCTCCATCACGGCCCGCAGTTCGGGCGCCAGGGGGACGGGTGGGTGCGCATCAACTTCGGCTGCGCGCCCGAGGTGCTCACCGCCGCCGTCGAGCGGATCGGTGCCCTGACGACGCGCTGACCCGGGCCGGTGTGACAACGCCGGAAGGTAAGGCTACCCTTAGAGGGTGTCTGCCGCCCCGACCGCCGTCCGCCCTGCGTACCGCCCGTATTCCGTCCGCGTGCAGGCCGTCCGCAGACTCGCCCCGCACTACGTGCGCGTGACGTTCACGAGTCCGCAGCTGGAATGGTTCGGCACCGCCGGACTCGACCAGCGCATCAAGATCGTGCTGCCGCTCCCCGGCATCCCGGGTGGCTTCGCCGACCTTGGCCAGGACGAGGAGGCGGGGGACTGGTACGACCGGTGGCGCGCGCTGCCCGCCGATCAGCGCAATCCGTTCCGTACCTACACCGTGCGCCGTGTGGATGCCGCGGCGCGGGAGCTGGACGTCGACTTCGTCATCCACCACGATGCCGGCCCGGCCGGGGCCTGGGCGGACGGTGCTCGCATCGGCGACGAGCTGATCATCGTCGGTCCGGACGAGCGCAGTCCCCAGTCACGGGTCGGCATCGACTGGCACCCCGGATCGGCGCGCCGGCTCCTTCTCGCCGGCGACGAGACCGCGGCGCCGGCCATCTGCGGCATCCTGGAGTCGCTCGACCCGCGCTGCGAGGTCGACGCGTTCATCGAGGTGCCCACGGCGGAGGACGCCCTGCGCCCCGCGCTGCCGGCGACCTCCGCGACGCGGCTGAGCTGGATCGCCCGCGGCGACCGCGCCCACGGTCTCGCGCTCATCGATGCGATCACGACCTGGACCGCCGCGCACGGCGACGTGCTGGCGCGCGCCGCCTCGCCGCGGCCGCAGGTGCTCGACGACATCGATGTGGATCGCGATCTGCTCTGGGACAGCCCGGAAGACGGCGACGGCGAGTTCTACTCCTGGATCGCGGGCGAGGCGGGCACGGTCAAGACGCTGCGCCGGCTGCTCGTCTCCGGCTGCGGCGTCGACCGCAAGCGGGTCGCCTTCATGGGCTACTGGCGCCTCGGCCAGGCCGAGCGCGTCGAATGACCGCGCCGCGACGACCGCGACGCACCCTCGTCGTCGCGGTGATCGGTGCCGCCCTGCTGGCCGTGCTCGTGATCCTCTCGTTGACGGTGGGCGCCCGTCCGATCGCGCCTGCCGCGGTGTGGCAGGCCCTCGTCGGGGGAGGCACCGCCGACGCCGATCAGGTCGTGGTCCTCACGCAGCGGATCCCGCGCACGATCATCGGCGTCTGCGCCGGCGCCGCGCTGGCGCTCGCGGGCACCGTGATGCAGGGGCTCACCCGCAACCCCTTCGCCGACCCCGGTCTGCTCGGCATCAACGCCGGGGCCTCGGTCGCGGTCCTCGGTGCGATCACGCTGTTCGGGCTGTCGCGTCCGGACGGGTTCGTCTGGTTCGCGTTCGTCGGGGCCGCTCTGGCCGCCCTGGTGGTCACCGCGATCGGCGGCCGCGGGCCGGATGCGTCGAGCCCGGCGAGGCTCGCGCTGACCGGCGCCGCCGTCACGGCCGGACTCACCGCCGTGACCTTCCTCATCCTCAACACGAACGTCTACGCGCTCGACGTCTACCGCTACTGGTCGGTGGGTGGTCTGACCGCCCGCGGGCTCGACGCCGTGCTCCTGGTCCTCCCGGCGATCCTGGTCGGGGCCGTCCTCGCCCTCGCTGCGGCGCGCGGCCTCGACCTCATCGCTCTCGGCCCGGAAGCGGCGGCGGGCCTCGGACACGACGTCACCCGCAGCCGTGCCCTCGGCATCCTGGCGACCGTGCTGCTGTGCGGGGGAGCGACCGCCATCGCCGGACCGATCGTGTTCCTCGGGCTGCTCGTCCCGCATGCGCTGCGCCCGCTCGTCGGCGGCAGCTACGGCCGCCTGCTCGCCCTCGCGATCCCGTACGGCGCGGCCATCCTGCTCCTGGCCGACATCGTCGGACGCGTCGTCGCGCTGCCGGGCGAGGTGCAAGCCGGCATCGTGGTGGCCGTCATCGGCGCTCCGCTGCTCATCGCACTCGTCCTCCAGCCCCGCCGGAGCGCCCTGTGAGCGCGTCGCTCGCCGTGCGCCGCACCGCCGCCCGACGGCGGATGCGGGTCGTCGGTGTCCTCGCGCTCGTCGCGGTCGTCGTCATCGCCATCGCCCTGTCGGTGGGCGACTACCCGCTGGCCCCCGACCGGCTGTGGCAGACGCTGACCGGCTCCGGAACGCGCATCGAGCAGTACGTCGTGTTCCAGGTGCGCGCGCCGCGCGCCGCCATGGCGGTCGTCGCCGGCGCGGCGCTCGGGGTCGCGGGGGCCCTCCTGCAGACCTACCTCGGCAATCCGCTCGCCAGCCCTGACCTGCTCGGCATCTCCGGCGGCAGCGGCGTGGCCGCGGTCACCGCGATCCTCGTCTTCGGCACCACCGGTCCCGTGCTGGTCGCCTTCGCGTTCGCGGGCGGGATCGCGGTCGCCGCGCTCCTCCTCGTCGCGGGACGCACCCTGCGCGACGGAGGATTCCGCCTGATCCTGGCCGGTATCGGCATCTCGTTCCTCTCGGCCGCCCTCATCAACCTGATGATGGTGCGCGCGAAGGTCGAGGAGGCGCGGCTCGCCCTGCTGTGGCTGACCGGCAGCCTGGCCTCCACGCCCTGGTGGCAGGTGGCGACGGTGGGCGCCATCCTGATCCTGCTCGTCCCCGCGCTCGTGGTCGCGGGCCGGTGGCTTCCGATCACGCAGCTCGGACACGAGACCGCGAACGGCCTCGGCGTCGCCAGCGGGGCCGTCCGCATCGTCGTGGTGGCTGCAGCGGTGCTGCTGACGGCCGCGACCTCCGCCTTCGTCGGTCCGATCTCGTTCATCGCGCTGTGCGCCCCGGCGATCGCGCGCGCCCTGTTGCGTCACGGCGCGGTCGGCGTGGTCACCAGCGGTGTGGTCGGCGCCGTGCTGCTGCTGGCGGCGGACCTCGTCGCGCAGTTCGCGATCCCCGGCATGTCGCTCCCCGTCGGCATCGTGACCGGTGCGGTCGGCGCCCTCTTCCTCCTCTGGCTCCTCGCCACCTCGAAAGGACGGCAGCTGTGATCCCGGCATCCGCCTCTCCCCGCCTCGCCGCTCGCGGCCTCGCCGCCGGATACCCCGGTCGGCGCGTGATCGACGGCCTCGACCTCGAGATCGCTCCCGGTCGGATCACGATGATCATCGGGGCGAACGCGTCGGGCAAGTCGACCCTCCTGGGAACCCTGGCCCGTCTCCACACGCCGCTCGCCGGTCGGGTCGAGGTGGACGACGTCGACGTGCGCTCCGTGCCTCGTCGCCGGTTCGCGCAGACGGTCGGACTCCTTCCGCAGCATCCGACCGCTCCGGACGGTGTGACGGTGTCGGAGCTCGTCGGTCGCGGACGCCACCCGCATCGCGGACTGCTCGCGCGGTGGAGCGCCGAGGACTCCGCCCGCGTCGATGAGGCGATGGCGTGGACGGGGGTGACCGACCTCGCGGCGCGACCGGTCGGAGACCTCTCCGGCGGTCAGCGCCAGCGTGTGTGGATCGCGATGGCGCTCGCGCAGGACCCCCGCATCCTCCTCCTGGACGAGCCGACCACGTTCCTCGACCTCAGCCACCAGCTCGACGTGCTCGACCTGCTCCGGGAGCTCAACCGCAGCCGCGGCACGACCGTCGTGGCCGTCCTGCACGATCTCAACCTCGCCGCACGCTACGCCGACGAGCTCGTCGTGATGCACGACGGCGCGGTGGTCGCGCACGGCACCCCCGCGGACGTGCTGACCGCGGAGGTCGTGCAGACCGCCTTCGGCCTGCGCGCGCTCGTGATGCCCGACCCGCTCACCGCCACCCCGCTCATCATCCCCGTCCCCGCGGCCTCCGGCGCACCCGTCGCCGCGGATGCCGCACCGTCAGAACGTCCCTGAGAGAGGAACCCCCATGAGAAGACTCTGCACGGCCCTCGGCCTTGCCACGATCGTCACCGCGACAGCGCTCCTGCTGTCGGGCTGCGCCGCCGGAACGGCGAGCGCTCCGACAGACTCCGCCGCCGCCGCGAGCGACGGATTCCCCGTCACCATCGACTCCGCGCTGGGATCCACGACGATCGAGAAGAAGCCGGAACGCATCGCGACGTGGGGATGGGGTGCCACCGACGCGGTGCTCGCCCTCGGCATCCAGCCGGTCGCGATCCCGGCGGACACCTACTCCGGCGGCGACGACAAGATGCCGCCGTGGATCGCCGAGGCCGTCGACAAGCTCGGCGGCACCAAGCCCGAGATCCTCGACGCGAGCGCGAACGAGATCCCGGTCGAGGCGCTCCTGAAGACGAACCCCGACGTCCTGCTCGCCCCGTACTCCGGGCTCACGCAGAAGGAGTACGACGCCGTGACGGCCGCCGGCATCCCCGTCGTCGCCTATCCGGACGCGCCGTGGACCACCCCCTGGCGCGATGTCGTCACGATCACGGGCAAGGCCCTCGGGATGAGCACCGAGGCGAGCGCGCTGCTGGCGAGCCTCGATGCCCAGGTCGCGGATGCCGCGGCGGCCCACCCCGAGTTCGCGGGCACGACCATCGCCTACGTGGACGATGACGTCGACACGTTCTACCTCTATCTGCCCTCCGATCCGCGGGTGGAGATCCTCGAGGACCTGGGCTTCGTCTCGCCGCCCAGCGTGTCGGCTCTCGACACGGGCGAGGGCACGTTCTACACGACCGTGAGCCAGGAGAACCTCGACAAGATCGACTCCCAGGTGCTGTTCACCCAGGCCGAGGACCAGGCCACTCTCGACGAGTTCCTCGGCTCGTCGCGGGCGTCGCTCATTCCGGCGGTGCAGAAGGGCGCCGTCGCGGCGATGGTGGGCGCGGAGAACGTCGCAGCTGTGTCGCCGACCGCGCTGACCCTGCCCTGGGCGCTGCCGACGCTGACCGAGAAGCTCGCCGCGGCCGTCGCCACGGCCAAGGGCTGAGCTCGTCGCCTGAAAGAGAGGAAGGCCCCGACCGGCATGGTCGGGGCCTTCCTCGTTCGCGCGGGTGTCAGCGTCGCGCGTTGCGCTCGATCGCTCGCACGCCGGCCCAGGCGGCGGGGATCAGGAGGGCCGCGAGCGCGGCTTTGACGATGCCGCCGACGATGAACGGCGTGACGCCGGCCGCAAGGATCTCCTGCACGCCGAGGTCCATCCCGAGCACCGTGTTCAGGATGAACGCCATGTACGGCACGCCGAACAGGAAGGGGACGATGCTGGCGGCGACGAAGCCGACGAAAGCGAGCACGGGCTTGCGGTCCCACGCGCGCTCGGCGAACCAGCCCGCGACGTAGGCGGCGAACACGAAGCCGATGATGAAGCCGAAGCTCGGCTTGGCGACGGCGGCGATCGTTCCCGTGAAGCCGGCGAAGACGGGGAGGCCGGCCAGTCCCGCCACCAGGTAGGTCGCGAGGGCGGCGGCGCCGCGGCGCGCGCCCAGTGCCGCGCCGACGACGACCACGGCGAGGGTCTGACCGGTGATCGGCACGGGCCAGAGCGGAACCTCGACCTGCGCCAGGATCGCGACGAAGGCCGCGCCGGCGAGCACGAGGGCGGCGTCGAGGGCGACGGCCCGCGCGCGATCGGTCGGGCGGGCGATGAGGTCGGCGAGGACGGGGCGGCGGCCGGCGGCGGCGAGGGACATGCGGTCTCCTTCGAGAGGCGGACGGGTCACGGCTCAGCCTAGGGCGTCACCATTCCCGGCACCTGGCCGACATCGATGGAAGAGGCGCGGTTTCGTTGTCGCTGAGGGACAACAGCAGGCGAGCCGAGTCAGCCACCACCGCCTGCGGGAGGAATCTCCACCAACCGGAACCATCGTCCGGCCGGAGCGAGCCGGGCCCACACGGGGAGGAAGTGCGGGTCGGTGACGTGTCCGTCGAACGTGACGAGATCGATGCCGCGACCCGCGAGGACGTCCAGCGAGCGTCGGACGCTCGCTTCGACCAGCCTCTCGCCGTCCGACGCGGCCCGGGACGTCGTCTCCGCGGTGAGGATCGGGGGAGTGGAGTCGCGATACACGAGCGAGAGGGCGACGATGTCGCCGTCGACGATGGCGGCGCTGCTGGCCTCGAGGTCGAGCTCGTCCTCGAGGTCTTCCGAGAGCGCTGTGGCGATGTCCGACGCGACCGGTGACCACTCGGCGTGGGTCCACGCGTAGGTCGCCGTTCCGTAGCCGCGGCGTCTCGATGCCGGATCGACGACGATCGTCACCCAGAAGGGCAGCGACAGGTCGTCATCGGCGAACGGGCGCACACGCATGCGATCGAGTCTGGCACCGTCCCGGGTCGTCGGAGACGGGATGGAGACACCGCCGGGCGGAGCGTACCCGTCGCGACGGTAGACTGGGAGGCTGGCCCGCCTCCGGGTCGCTCTCCCTCACTGAAGAATGGACGTCTGCTGTGCTGGCCGTGCACGATCTCGAGATCCGCGTGGGCGCTCGAACGCTCATGTCGGAGGTGTCGTTCCGCGTGTCGGACGGCGACAAGATCGGTCTGGTCGGTCGCAACGGCGCCGGCAAGACGACGCTGACGAAGGTGCTCGCGGGCGACCTCCTCCCGGCCGACGGCAGCGTCGAACGCTCCGGCGAGCTCGGCTACCTGCCTCAGGACCCGCGCTCCGGCGACCCCGAGATGCTCGCGCGAACCCGCATTCTGGACGCCCGCGGTCTCGGGACGCTCGCCCTGCAGATGCAGGAGTCGTCCCTGCAGATGGGGGATGCCGATGAGAAGGTGGCCGCCAAGGCGATGCGTCGCTACGGCAACCTCATGGAGCGCTTCGAAGCTCTGGGTGGCTACGCGGCCGAGTCCGAGGCGGCATCCATCGCCCACAACCTGTCGCTTCCCGACCGCATCCTCGACCAGCCGCTCAAGACGCTGTCCGGCGGTCAGCGCCGTCGCATCGAGCTCGCCCGCATCCTGTTCTCCGACGCGCAGACGATGATCCTCGACGAGCCCACCAACCACCTCGACGCCGACAGCGTCGTGTGGCTGCGCGAGTTCCTCAAGAACTACAAGGGCGGCCTGATCGTCATCAGCCACGACGTCGAGCTCGTGGGGGAGACGGTCAACCGCGTCTTCTACCTCGACGCCATGCGCCAGGTCATCGACGTCTACAACATGAACTGGAAGAACTACCTGCGCCAGCGGGTGGCCGACGAGGAGCGCCGCAAGAAGGAGCGCGCCAACATCGAGAAGAAGGCCACGGCGCTGCAGCTGCAGGCCGCGCGCTTCGGTGCGAAGGCGTCGAAGGCCGCCGCGGCGCACCAGATGGTCGCCCGTGCGGAGAAGATGCTGTCCGGCCTCGAGGAGGCCCGCCAGGAGGACCGCGTCGCGAAGCTGCGCTTCCCGAAGCCCGCGCCCTGCGGCAAGACGCCGCTCATGGCGAAGAACCTGTCGAAGTCGTACGGCTCGCTGGAGATCTTCACTGATGTCGACCTCGCGATCGACCGCGGATCCAAGGTGGTGGTGCTGGGGCTGAACGGTGCCGGCAAGACCACCCTGCTGCGCATCCTCGCCGGCGTCGACAAGGCGGACACGGGTGTCATCGAACCGGGCCACGGCTTGAAGATCGGGTACTACGCGCAGGAGCACGAGAACCTCGACGTCGACCGCTCCGTGCTGGACAACATGATGTCCGCCGCGCCCGACATCAACGCGACCGAGGCCCGCAAGGTGCTGGGATCGTTCCTGTTCACGGGAGATGACGTGCTCAAGCCCGCCGGAGTCCTCTCCGGTGGAGAGAAGACGCGGCTGTCGCTGGCGACGCTCGTGGTCTCCTCCGCGAACATGCTGCTGCTCGACGAGCCGACGAACAACCTCGATCCCGCCTCACGCGAGGAGATCCTCGGTGCGCTGGCGCATTACGAGGGCGCCGTGGTGCTGGTCTCGCACGACGAGGGTGCGGTGCAGGCGCTCAACCCCGAGCGCGTCCTCATCCTCCCCGACGGTGTCGAGGACATCTGGGGCCGCGACTACGTCGACCTGATCACCCTCGCCTGACGCCCGCCGCGCGCGGGACGCGTCAGCGGGAGGTGAGCTCGTCGAGGAGGGCGTCCTCTTCCTGCATGTCGCGGTCGCGCGGACGCTGCTCCCGGCGCCGCCGACGGCGTGCCGCAGCGGAATCCGCGGGCGCGGGGGCGCGAGGCGCGTCCGGCCCGTCGGGGCCACCGCTCCCACCGGCCGCACCGCTCCCACCGGCGCCGTTCGCCTCGTCGGCCGCGGCATCCTCGGCGTCCTCACGGCGGTGGCGGATCTCGGTGCGGATCATGTACCAGATGAACACGAAGCCCATCACGGCGAAGAGGATCCACTGGATCGCGTACGACAGGTAGGGTCCGGGATCGTCGGAGGGCGATTCGAGCGCGTTGGGCACGTCGGCGACGGACGGCTCTTCGGACACGAGGAGGCCGTACGCGCTCGTGACCAGTCCCGCCTGCCCCGTCGTCTCGGCCACCAGCGGCAGGTTGATCGTCGGCACCTGGCCGTCCGGGGCCGACCGTCCCGAGTTCGGCAGCGCTTCGCCCGGCTTGAGGCGCACGACCACCTCCACCTGACCGGACGGCGGTGCGGGGATGGCGTCGGGCTCCGGCTGCGCCGATCCCGGGGCCAGCCAGCCGCGATCGACGAGGAAGACATCGCCGTCGACGGTGCGGAAGGGCACGAGCACCTCGAACGCGCTCGTACCGCCGTGCGCCCGGTTGCGGGCCAGCAGCGTCTGGTCGGTGAGGTATTCGCCGGTGAGCGACACCGGATGCCACTGGTCGTCCGGATCGAACGCGCCGTCGGGGCCGATGAGTTCGCGCAACGGCACCGGGGCGGCGTCGTAGTTCGCGGCGACGAGCGCGAGCTGGCGGCTGCGGTCGGCGTTGCGCGTGAACTGCCAGTTCGACAGGAAGGCGCACACGATCGCGAACACCATCGCGATCGCGACGTAGCCTGCCCAGCGCAGCGCGGTGGACTGTCGGGCGGTGCGCGGGCTCATGCGGTGGTCTCCGTCTCCCAGGCGATCACGTCAACGGGGAAGTCGCGGGCGGCGAGGTAGTCGCGCAGGTAGGCGACGTGCTCGTCGCACGCGGCCCACGTCTTGCGCCGGTCGGCGGTGTGGATGCGGGGATTGCGCCACACCACCTGCCAGCGGGCGTCGGAGCGGCAGCCCGCGCGCGAGCAGATCGCGGCGCTCACGTCGGATCCGTCGATGTCGTCGGAGGTGCGGGCGACTCGGTGATGCGGATGACGGTCGGCGCGGCCGGAGATGTCGGCTGCGCCGAGGCGGGCGGCGGGGCGGGCGACTCGATCGCGCGCTCGGGCGGGATCGCCCGCTCGGCGGGACCGGCGGCCACGTTCGCGATCACGACGGCGAAGTAGGGCAGGAACATCGCGCCCGCGCCGAAGAGCCAGGTGTACCACCCGTAGGGGGTGACGGCGACCATCAGCACGAAGCACGCGACACGGATCACCATCATCGTGAAGTACTTCGTCATCCGCGCGCTCGCGTCGTCGCGCGGAGCGCGCGGCAACGAGGTGGCGGACTGGGGACGAGAGCTTTTCACGGTCCCCTCAGCCTACGCCGATCGGCGGCGCGCGGCCCTCGTCAGTACGAGCTGTAGCGCGTGCCCGCGGTCGCCCCGAGGATCACGAAGAAGAGGAAGAAGGCGATGCCGATGACGGCGATCGCCACCCCGATCCACCCCACGATCACGCCGGCCAGGGCCATGCCGCGACCGCCCTCGCCCGTCTTCTTGATCTGGTTGAGGGAGATGTGCCCCATGATGGCGCCGCCGAGGGAGCCGATGAAGGGCAGGATCCAGACGAAGCCGAGGATCGCGGCGATCATCGAGATGATCGCGAGCACGTTGGTCTTCGGTGCGGGGGCGCCGTAGTAGGGCGCGGCGGCGCCGTAGACGGGCGGGGCGCCGGGAGCCGGCTGCATCGGAGCGCCGGTGGTCGCGCCGTAGGCGGGCGGTGCGGCCGGGTAGGTCGGGGGCTGGTAGGCGGGCGGCTGATAGCTCGGCGCCGGAGCCGCCGCGGGCGGAGGCGTGTACGGGGCCGCCGGCTGCGCGGAGGCGGGAGCGGGCGGCGTCACCGGCGGGGTGGCCGCGGCATCCGGGGACTGAGGGTTCGTCGCATCGGTCATGATCTCTCCTGTCTCGCGATGTCAGCCTATCGGGAGCCGTCGCCGCGGGGGAGGAGCGGGCGTGCGCCGACTAGGCTGAGGCGGTCACATCCCCAGCGAACGGAGCCCCCATGTCGCACGACCGCGTCGTCCTCGTCACCGGTGGAAACCGCGGCATCGGCCGCGCGATCGCCGCCCGCTTCGTCGCCGAGGGCTACCGCACGGCGGTCACGGCGCGCTCCGGGGAAGGCCCCGAGGGCACGCTGACGGTGCGCGCCGACGTCACCGACGCCGCCGCCCTCGACGCCGCCTTCGCGGAGGTCGAGCGGGAGCTGGGCCCGGTGGAGATCGTCGTCGCCAACGCGGGCATCACCAAGGACACCCTCCTGCTGCGCATGACCGAGGACGACTTCGACTCGGTCGTCGCGACCAACCTGGGCGGCACCTTCCGCGTCGTCAAGCGCGCCTCCAAGGGGATGCTGCGGGCCAAGTGGGGACGCGTCATCCTCATCTCCAGCGTCGTGGGGCTCTACGGCTCGCCCGGACAGATCAACTACTCGTCGTCGAAGGCGGCGCTGGTCGGCTTCGCGCGCTCGCTGACGCGCGAGCTCGGCGGCCGCGGCATCACGGCCAACGTGGTCGCCCCGGGCTTCATCGAGACCGACATGACCGCCGAACTGCCCGAGGACACGCAGGCCGAGTACAAGCGGAACATCCCCGCGGGCCGGTTCGCGACGCCGGAGGAGGTCGCCGGTGTGGTGACGTGGCTCGCCTCGGAGGATGCCGGCTACATCTCCGGTGCGGTGATCCCCGTCGACGGCGGCCTGGGCATGGGCCACTGACCGGGAGCGCGTTTCGACTCGCGGGAGCGCCGTTCGCTCGAGGGTCGGTGGAACCTCAGCGCGAGATGGCGGCGACGATCGCCTCGCCGAGGTGCTGCGGCTGGGAGAACTGGGGCCAGTGACCACTGCCCAGGCGCACGATCTCGGTGTCGTCGATGGCCGAGAACTCGTCGGCGTACCGGCCCCACTGCGCCAGAAAACCGCGGAACTCCTCGTCGCCGAGTGAACCGGACAGCACGGTGACGGGGACGCGGTAGCGGCGTTCGTCGTGCAGCGCGATGGCGTCGGTGGGAACCCGCGCCGGCACGTCGTGGGTGAGGGGAGCGGTCCGCGCCCGCGTCTGCTCATCGAGATCGGCGACGTCGTCGGCGTCGAAGAAGTCCCAGCCGGGGAACGGCACGACGCCGTCGACGAGGTCGAACTCGGAGATCATGCCCCCGTCGTAGGGCACCGCGGTGTCGACCAGCACGACGCGCGCCACCCGGTCGGGACGTGCGTCGGCCGCGCCCCACGCGACGTTGCCGCCGCCGCTGTGGCCGACCACGACGACGGGCCCCTCGGCCGCGTCGATCGCCTCGACGGTCGCGGCCACCCAGTCGGCGATGCCGATGTCGGCGCTCTCGGCGGCGGGGGCTCCGAGTCCGGGCATGGTCAGGGGTCGTGGGGTCAGCCCCGCGGCGCGCAGCGGCGGCAGCACGTCGTCCCACGACGACGCGTCGAGCCAGAGACCGGGAATCATGATGACGTCCATGCGGTCACGCTACGCCCGGTCCCCGACATCCGTGCGGGCGTGGCCGACGCCGCGGTGCGTCAGGGCAGCAGAGGGATGAGCTCGCGCAGATCGACGGGCCCGACGACGAGGTCGGCCTGGCGCCGCACGGCGGGCTTCGCGTTGAACGCGACGCCGAGGCCCGCCGCCGCCATCATCTGCAGGTCGTTCGCGCCGTCGCCGACGGCGATCGTGAGGTGGAGGGCGACACCGGATGCCGCGGCCCACTCGCGCAGCGCGGACGCCTTGCCGGCGGCATCCACGATCTCGCCGTCGACCAGCCCGGAAAGGGCCCCGCCGTCGACCGCGAGGCGATTGGCGCGCCAGACGTCGATCCCCAACGCCGGGGCGACGCTGTCGAGGATCTCGTGGAATCCGCCGGACACGACCGCGGCCCGCCCGCCGCGCCGGTGGATCGCCGTGACCAGCTCGGCGGCCCCCGCCGTCGGCTCGACCCGGGCCCGCACCCGATCGAAGGCGCTCAGCGGCACGCCGCGCAACGCCTGCACACGCGAGCGCAGGCTCGTCGCGAAGTCGACCTCGCCGCGCATCGCCGCCTCGGTCGCGGCAGCCACCTCGGCGCCGCGGCCCGCCTCGTCGGCGATGAGCTCGATGACCTCGTTGCGCAGCAGGGTGGAATCGGCGTCGAACACGACGAGGAAACGGGCGTCAGGCACCCGTCCAACCTAGCGGTCCGTCAGCGGGCGACGTACGCGTTCTTGCCCACCACCGTGATGCCGCTGTCGGTCACCGTGAAGCCGCGCGAGAGGTCGAACGCACGGTCGACACCGACCGTCGCGCCCGGCTCGAGCACGACGTTCTTGTCGAGGATCGCGCGATGCACGCGCGCCCCCGCCCCGACCTGGACGTGATCGAACAGCACCGAGTCGGTGATGGTCGATCCCCCTCCCGACAGCGTCCACGGACCCACGACGGAGCGTTCCAGGTGCGTCCCCGAGAGCACGGAGCCGAGCGAGACGATCGAGTCGATCGCGTTGCCCATGCGGCCGACGCCGTCGCGGACGAACTTGGCGGGCGGGGAGTTCACCGACTGCGAGTGGATCGGCCAGTCGACGTTGTAGAGGTTGAAGATCGGCAGCGTCGAGATGAGATCCATGTGCGCATCGAAGAACGAGTCGATCGTGCCCACGTCGCGCCAGTAGTCGCGATCGCGATCGGTCGAGCCGGGGACGTCGTTGCGCTTGAAGTCGTACACGGCGGCCTCACCGCGCCCCACGAAGTAGGGGATGATGTCGCCGCCCATGTCGTGGTTCGACCCGGGCAGCTCGCCGTCCGCCTCGACGGCCGCGATGAGCGCGTCGGCGTCGAAGATGTAGTTGCCCATCGACGCGAGCACCTCGTGGGGGGCGTCGGAGAGCCCCGTGGGGTTCTGGGGCTTCTCCAGGAAGTCACGGATCGTGATGTTGTCCGTCGGGTCGAGGTCGATGACGCCGAACTGGTTGGCGAGCCCGATCGGCTGACGGATGCCGGCGACCGTCGCCTTGGCGCCGGACTCGATGTGGGCCGCGAGCATCTGCTCGAAATCCATCCGGTACACGTGGTCGGCGCCGATGACCACGACGATGTCGGGCTTCTCGTCGTGGATGAGGTTCAGCGACTGCAGGATGGCGTCGGCCGAGCCGGAGAACCAGCGCTTGCCGAGGCGCTGCTGGGCCGGCACCGAGGCCACGTACGAGTTGAGCAGCGCCGACATGCGCCAGGTCTGGGAGACGTGGCGGTCGAGGCTGTGCGACTTGTACTGCGTGAGCACGACGATCTGCCGCAGACCCGAGTTGATGAGGTTCGAGATGGCGAAGTCGATCAGGCGGTACTGGCCGCCGAACGGCACCGCGGGTTTGGCTCTGTCCTCCGTGAGAGGCATGAGGCGCTTTCCCTCGCCCCCGGCGAGGATGATTCCGAAGACCTTCGGCGCTGCAGGCATGCCACCACACTAGGCCCCCGTTCGCCCTTGTACTAGCGTTCGTGACATGCGCGTCGACATCGTCACCAAGGAGTACCCGCCGGAGATCTACGGGGGAGCCGGGGTCCACGTCACCGAGCTGGTCAAGGCCCTGCGCGTGGGGGTCGAGGTGCAGGTGCGGGCGTTCGGCGCCGACCGCGACGAAGCGGACACGACGGCCTACGGCGTGCCCGCCGAGCTGGCCGCGGCCAACCCCGCGGTGCAGACGCTCGGAACCGACCTGGAGATCGTCGGCGACGTCGCCGGGGCGGACGTCGTCCACTCCCACACCTGGTACGCCAACTTCGCGGGACACATCGCCTCGCTGCTGCACGGCATCCCGCACGTCATCACGGCGCACTCCCTCGAGCCGCTGCGTCCCTGGAAGGCGGAGCAGCTGGGCGGGGGCTATGCGGTGTCGAGCTACGTCGAGAAGACCGCCTACGAGAACGCCGCCGCCGTGGTCGCCGTCAGCGACGGCATGCGTCGCGACATCCTGCGCAGCTACCCGGCGCTGGACCCCGCCAAGGTGCGCGTCATCTACAACGGCATCGACGTGGAGGCCTGGCATCCGCAGCAGGACGACGCCCTCCTCGAGCGCTACGGCATCGACCCGAATCGGCCCTCGGTCGTGTTCGTCGGCCGCATCACGCGCCAGAAGGGCCTGCCGTACTTCCTGCGCGCCGCCACGCGCCTGCCCGCCGACGTGCAGATCGTCCTCTGCGCGGGAGCACCCGACACCCCCCAGATCATGGCCGAGGTCGAGGGCCTCGTCCGCGAGCTGCAGGCCCAGCGCGACGGCGTCGTGTGGATCGACGAGTTCCTGCAGCGCGATCAGCTCTGCGCGATCCTCACGTCGGCCACGACCTTCGTCTGCCCGAGCGTGTACGAGCCGCTGGGCATCGTCAATCTGGAGGCGATGGCGTGCGGAGCCGCCGTGGTCGGCACCGCGACCGGCGGCATCCCGGAGGTCGTGGTGGACGGTGTCACGGGCCGTCTCGTGCCGATCGAGCAGGTGCAGGACGGGACGGGCACACCGGTGGATCCCGAGCGCTTCGTGGCCGACCTCGCGGACGTGCTCACCGAGGTCGTCTCGGACCCCGAGCGTGCCCGCGCGTACGGGGCGGCCGGGCGTGAGCGTGCCGCGAGCGCCTTCAGCTGGCAGGCGATCGCCGAGGCGACCGAGGCCCTGTACCGGGAGGTGTCGGGGCGCGTCGGCTGAGGCGAAGACCCGGCGCGTGCCGCCGGCGGGCGAGGGCACTCCCGATAGGCTGGGAGCATGCCCCAGGTGCTCGAGTTCCTCGATGTCGTCGTCCGCCGCAACGCCCGCAACATCATCGATCACATCGACTGGGCGGTCTCGGACGACCAGCGCTGGGTGGTGCTCGGGCCCAACGGAGCCGGCAAGACGACCATCCTGCAGCTCGCGGCGACGCTGATCCACCCCACCTCGGGCGAGGTGACCATCCTCGACGAGCGCCTGGGCCGCACCGATGTGTTCGACCTGCGCCCGCGCATCGGCTTCGCCTCGTCGGCGATGGCGCGTCGCGTGCCGCCCGAGGAGACCGTGCTGGATGTCGTGCTGACCGCGGCGTTCTCGGTGCTGGGCCGCTGGAACGAGACGTACGAGACCATCGACGAGCGCCGCGCGCGTCGCGTGCTGGCGGAGTGGAAGCTCGAGCATCTCGCCGAGCGCACGTTCGGCACGCTCTCCGACGGAGAGCAGAAGCGCGTGCAGATCGCCCGCGCGGTCATGACCGATCCGGAGCTGCTGCTGCTCGACGAGCCGACGGCGAGCCTCGATCTCGGGGCCCGGGAGGAGCTGCTCGGGCTGCTCAGCGGCTACGCCCTGGCGCCCACGACGCCCGCGATGGTCATGGTCACCCACCACGTCGAGGAGATCCCCGTCGGGTTCACGCACGTGCTGCTGCTGCGCGAGGGGACCGCGGTCGCCGCCGGCCCGCTGGCGGAGACGCTCACCGAGGAGAACCTGTCGGCGACCTTCGGCATGCCGATCGCCCTGACGTCGGAGGCCGGACGCTTCGCCGCGCGGGCCACCGGCGGCGCCTGAGACATCCCCGTTCCCGCCGGGTGCGGGCTGCTGGTATGATCGACCCTTGGTGCATTCGCACCGCAGACTTCCCTCGCCCTGGCAAAATCCAGGGCACCACGTAAGGAAACCCATGAAGACTGACATCCACCCCGAGTACAAGGCGGTCGTTTTCCGCGACCTCGGCTCCGGCGAGACCTTCCTCACCCGTTCGACGGTGTCGAGCGACAAGACGATCGAGCTCGACGGAGAGACCTATCCCGTCATCGACGTCGAGATCTCCTCCGCCTCGCACCCGTTCTACACGGGCAAGCAGCGCATCATGGACTCGGCCGGTCGCGTCGAGAAGTTCAACCAGCGCTTCAAGAACTTCGGCGGCTCGAGCAAGTAAGCCCGGTCCCGCGAGACAGCCCCGCTTCGGCGGGGCTGTCGTCGTTTCGGGGCGACCTCGCCTCCGCCGTCAGCGGATCGGCCAGCTGCCGTCGACGCGGTCCTCGGGGTCGAGCCGTCCGATGCGGATGAAGTACTCCGTGAGGCTGTCGGCCTGAGCGCGTGCCCACCCGATCTGTCGGGTGTGAAGCTCGTCGAGCGCGGCGTCGATCGCATAGCGCCGCGCGAGCGCCTGAGCGACCCGCCCGGCGGCGATCGCGTCTGCGGACGCGTCGTGGGCGCCGACCAGGGGAACCGCGTAGTGCGCCGCGACGGCCTCGAGCGTGCGCTTGCCCTTGCGGAAGCGATCGTGCGCTTTGTCGAGCACGAGCGGATCGATCACGGGCGAGGGGTCGAGGATGGGCGGGATGCCGTGGCGCAGCGCCTCGTACTTCAGCAGCGAGAAGTCGAACGGCGCGTTGTAGGCCACGACCGGGATGCCCGCGTCCAGCAATTCCCGCAGCGCGGCGACGACCGCGGCGACGACCTGCGCCGCCGGAGCACCGTGCTCCCGGGCGTGCGCGGTCGTGATGCCGTGCACCGCCGTCGCCCCATCGGGGATCGGCACTCCCGGATCGGCCAGCCACGACTGCGCCCGGACCGCCGCGCCGTCGGCGTCGAGCAGGCCGACGTGGGCCGTGACGATGCGGTCGGTCGTGACGTCGATGCCGGTCGTCTCCAGATCGAACACGCCGACGGCATCCACCCATCTCGGCGGTCGCACGGGGGTGGTCTCGACGGTGGAGACGTCGTCCTCCCAGAGCGGGACGGCCTGCCACTGTTCCATGCCTCCGACGGTATGCGCCGGTTCCGACACCGACGCGCAGGCACGCGGAGGAGGACGGTCGCGGCGTCGGTCGCGAGTCGCCCCTCCTAGACTTCAAGGGTGACCGTCGACTCTCCCTACGCCGAGGCTCTCGCCGCCGTGCCCGTGTCGCGGCGCGAGATCGAGATCGACGGCGCCGTGACCGCGTACTGGGAGTACGGGCCCGCCGACGCCCCGGTCACGATGGTGGCCGTCCACGGCTACCGCGGCGACCATCACGGCCTGGAGCCCGTCGTCGCCTTCCTCCCGGGCGTCCGGGTGATCTCTCCCGACCTTCCGGGGTTCGGGGAGAGCGTGCCGGTCCCCGGTGCGGTGCACACCCTCGACACGTATGCCCGGTGGCTGTGCGCGTTCGTCGCCGCGGTGGCGCCCGGGGCCGTGATCCTCGGGCACTCGTTCGGTTCCATCGTCGTGGCCGCCGCCGTGGCGGCAGGGCTCCCGACGCCGCGCGTGATCCTGGTCAACCCGATCGGCGCGCCCGCGCTGGAGGGCCCCCGCGGCATCCTCACCCGCCTGGCGGTGTTCTACTACTGGGCCGGGGCGCGCCTGCCGAAGCGTCTCGGCGACGCACTGCTGCGCAACCGCGTCATCGTGCGGGTCATGAGCGTGTCGATGGCGAAGACGCGTGAGCCCGCGCTGCGCCGCTTCATCCACGACCAGCACGACACGTACTTCTCGCTCTTCCACGACCGCGACGTGCTGCACGACGGCTTCGTCGCGTCAGTGTCCGACGACGTGCGTCGTTTCGCGCCGGCCATCGCGCAACCCACGCTCCTGATCGCGGCGGAGAAGGACGACATCACGCCCATCGAGGCGGAACGCCACCTGCAGACGCTCTTCCCGGACGCCCGGCTCGTGGAGATCCCCGCCGTCGGCCACCTCATCCACTACGAGACGCCGCGCGAGGCGGCGGCGGCGATCATGCGCTTTCTCGGGCCTTCCGGCGACGGTACGCGTTGACGTTCATGCGGTTCCCGCAGTTGCCGGTGTCGCAGTAGAGCTTGGAGCCGTTCTTCGAGAAATCGACGTAGACCGAGTCGCAGTCGTCCGCCGCGCACACCCGCACCCGCTTCCACTCGTCCGAGCGGATGACGTCGACGAACGCCATCGCCGACTCGACCAGCATGCGCATCGCCAGGGGGGCGTCGGGCTCGGTGGCATGGATGTGCCAGTCGAACTCGTCGTGGATCACGAGCTGCGGAAGCGCCCGCCCGTCGCGGAGCATCGCGTTGACGAGGGGCACCGCGCCGTCGCGGTCGGTGGCCCAGAGCGCGCGCAGACGCCGCCGGTTCGCGCGCACGGCGTCGAGCTCGGCGTCGTCGCGTCGGAAGCTGCCCGTGTAGGAGAACTCCGACAGGTAGGCGTCGAGATCCTCCTGCGTCCGCAGGCGGTCGAGGCCTGCACCGTCGGTTTCGGGGAGGGTGTTGACCAGGGCCGCCGCGGCGCGCAGCGACATCTCGGTGTCATGGATGAAGACCACGTTGACTCCTGACCTCGGCGGGCGCTAGTGTCACCAGTGTAATTGCTGTTGAGTCCTGACAGTCCTCCTGCTCGATCCGAAGGAACGCCGGTGTCACGCACCGCTCCACCCGCCCGCACCGCGGGCATCGTCATGGCCGTCTTCTCCGCGCTGGCCTTCTCGTCGAGCGGCCCTCTGGTCAAGCCGCTCCTCGAGGCGGGCTGGTCGCTGTCGGCGGCGCTCGTCGTGCGCATGGGGCTCGCCGGCCTCATCCTGTCTCCCGCGCTCGTGCGCGCGATGCGCCGCGAGCGCGGCTTCGTCCGCCGCCACGGGCTCTCCCTCCTGGCGTTCGGCCTGATCCCGGTGCTGGGCTGCCAGCTGCTGTTCTTCTCGGCGATGCAGCGGATGCCGGTGGCCGTCGCGCTGCTGATCCAATACCTCGCACCCGTTCTGCTCGTCGGCTTCGTGTGGCTGCGCACGCGCCGGGCCCCCTCGCGGCTCGTCATGATCGGTTCGGTCGTCGCGATCGTCGGTCTCGTGCTCGTGGTCGACATCGCCGGCGCGCGTTTCGACCTGCTCGGCACGCTCCTCGCGCTCGGAGCGGCGGTGTGCGTGTGCGTGTACTTCGTCATGAGCGAGCGCACCGGCGACGGCCTGCCGCCGCTGGCCCTCGCCGCCGGAGGGCTGCTCGTCGGCGCCGTGGTGATGGCGCTGTTGGGCGCCACGGGGGCCATGCCGTTCGCCGCGCCACCGGTGTCGGTGACCTTCCGCGGCGTCGAGGTGCCCGGCATCCTGGCCCTGCTGTGGGTCGGGGCGGTGGGGACGACGCTCGGCTACGCGCTGGGCGTCATGGCGGTGCCGCGCGTGGGCTCGCGGCTGGCCTCGTTCATCGGTCTCAGCGAAGTGCTCTTCGCGCTCGGCTTCGCCTGGCTCCTGCTCGGGGAGGCTCCCTCCGCGGTGCAGATCTTCGGCGGTGCGCTGCTGCTGGCGGGAGTCGTCCTGGTGCGGATGGATGCGCGCGAGGCCGATGCCGTCGGCGTCGCCGCCGACGCCGTGCTGCCCGTGCCCGTGGTGCCGCTGCCGGCGGACGCCCTCCGTCCCGACGTCGTGCCGGTGGACGCGTCGCCGGTGGACGCGTCGCCGGTGGACGCGAGCGCGCTCAGCGCGTCGCGTCGTCGCGAGCCGATTCCAGGAGCGGCCGGATCCGATAGCCGATGACCTCGCCCATGACGAGGGAGGTCTCGGTGCGCTCCACCCCGTCGATCTCGAGGATGCGCGCGTCGACGTCGAACAGGTGCTGGGTGTCGCGCGCCGCGACCCGCACGAGCAGATCGACCTGACCGCTCATGCCGTAGGCCTGCACGACCTCCGGGATGCTCGCGATCGCATGGGTGATCCGCGGCAGTTCCGCCTGCCGCACGGTGACGCTCACCATGGCCTCGATGGGCAGGCCCAGGGCGACCGGGGGGATCGCGCGTTCGAAGGACTGGAAGACGCCGCCGCGCTCCAGGCGGGCCAAGCGCGCCTGGACGGTGTTGCGGGACAGACCCAGGCGTTCGGCGAGGGCCACCACGGTGGCGCGATGGTCATCGGCGAGCGCATTCAGGAGGTCGAGGTCGACGCGGTCCAGAGGTCCCATAGTGCCCAACTCTACCAGGGGCCTTCGGGTCGGTCTGCGCAACATGCTCAGGCCACGGGTGAATGCTTGAGCTAGGTGCCAGACGGACGTAGCCTTCCAGGCAACCGGCGACGAGGCCGGCCCGGGCGGCGGTCGCTCTCCAGGAGAGAGCGGCACGGCCAGAGAGGGATGACGACGATGTACACCCTGACCACAGACGAAGCGATGACGGCGCTGGACGACACGGCGCGACTTCTCACCCCCGAGGGGCGACGCGTCGCCGACCCCCGCCTCGACCCGTGGGTGCAAGATCTGGACGCCGCGGCGCTGCGCGCCCTGTACCGCGACATGGCGATCGTCCGTCGGATGGATGCCGAAGGCGTCGCCCTCCAGCGCCAGGGTCATCTGGGACTCTGGGCTCCGGCACAGGGCCAGGAGGCGATCCAGGTCGGCACGGCACGCGCCTGCCGGGAGGACGACTTCCTGTTCCCGAGCTACCGCGAGGTGGGCGTGACGATCGTGCGCGGCGGCGCACCGGCCGATCTCGTGCTCGCGTGGCGCGGTGAGGTGCATTCGACCTACGACCCCTTCGAGCTGAACCTTGCGACGCCGCAGATCATCATCGGCGCGCAGACCCTGCACGCCGTCGGGTACGCCATGGGCGTGCAGCGCGACGGCGGCGACCAGGTCGCCGTGGCCTATTTCGGCGACGGTGCGACCAGCCAGGGCGATGTGAACGAGGCGATGGTCTTCGCATCGTCCTTCGGCGCGCCGGTCGTCTTCGTCTGCTCGAACAACCAGTGGGCGATCTCCGAGCCGGTGACGGTGCAGTCGCGGTTCCCGATCGCCGGTCGCGCACCCGGCTTCGGCATTCCGAGCATGCGGGTCGACGGCAACGACGTGATCGCGTGCACGGCCGCCATGCGGTGGGCCCTCGACCACGCCCGCCGGGGGGAGGGCCCGGTGTTCCTGGAGGCCGTGACCTACCGGATGGGTCCCCACACGACCTCGGACGACCCGACCCGCTACCGCGAACGCGACGAGGTGGAGCGGTGGCGCGCCCGTGATCCGCTGACCCGGTTGGAAGCGCTGCTGCGCAGCACCGGCGACCTCGACGACGCGGCGCTCGCCGCGATCTCGCAGGAGGCGGACGCGCTGACGGGAGCCATGCGGGAGGCCGTGCTGACGGCGGTCACCCGCCCGCCGCTGGCCGTCCTCGACGACGTCTACGCGGAACCGCACAGCGGGCTGTCACGTCAGCGCCAGCGCTTCGCGGCTTACCTCGACTCGTTCGCCGACGGCGATGCGGAGGTGTCCCGATGACGCAGCTGACGATGGGCAAGGCGCTGACCGCGGGGCTGCACCGCGCCATGACGGACGATGACCGTGTGATCGTGATGGGGGAGGACATCGGTCGCCTCGGCGGCGTGTTCCGCATCACCGACGGCCTCCTCGGCGAGTTCGGGCCGAAGCGCGTGATCGACACCCCGCTCGCCGAGTCCGGGATCGTCGGCACCGCCGTCGGCCTGGCCATGCGCGGTTTCCGCCCGGTCGTGGAGATCCAATTCGACGGCTTCGTCTACCCCGCGTTCGACCAGATCGTGTGCCAGGTCGCGAAGCTGCACTACCGCACGCGCGGCCGCGTGAAGATGCCCCTCACGATCCGCATCCCCTGGGCGGGCGGTGTCGGTGCGGCGGAGCACCACTCCGAGTCGCCCGAGGCGTACTTCGTCCACACGGCGGGCCTCCGCGTCGTGGCCGTCTCGAATCCGCAGGACGCGTACACCGTCCTGCAGCAGGCCATCGCGTGCGACGATCCGGTCGTCTTCTTCGAGCCCAAGCGCCTCTACCACTCCAAGGGCGAGGTCGACCTGGACGCCGACGTCGCCGACGCGGCGCCGATGGGGCTGGCCCGCGTCGTCCGCGACGGCACCGACGTCACGATCGTGACCTACGGGGCGCAGGTCGCCACGGCGATGGATGCCGCCGTCGCGGCCGAGGACGAGGGCATCTCGATCGAGGTGATCGATCTGCGGTCGCTGTCGCCGGTCGACTACCGCACGGTGGGAGCGTCGGTGCGCAAGACGGGACGGCTCGTCGTGACCCACGAGGCCGGCGGGGAGGCCGGGGTGGGCGCCGAGATCGTGGCGAGCGTCACGGAGCAGTGCTTCCACTACCTGGAGGCTCCGCCGCAGCGGGTGACGGGTCACGACATCCCGTATCCGCCCGCGAAGCTGGAGAAGCATCACATCCCCGACCTCGACCGCATCCTCGATGCCGTCGACCGCGTCCTCGACCGCCCCCACAGCCTGACGGGGGTGGAGCTGTGATCGCGGAGTTCCGTCTGCCCGACCTCGGGGAAGGGCTTCCCGAGGCGGAGATCGTGCAGTGGCTCGTCGCTCAGGGCGACGAGGTGGCGCTCAACCAGCCGATCGCCGAGGTCGAGACCGCGAAGGCCATCGTCGAGTTGCCGTCGCCGTTCGCGGGCACGGTCAGCACCCTCCACGCCGAAGCGGGAGACGTCGTCGAGGTCGGAGCGCCGCTGATCGCCTTCCAGGTGGCGGGGGCGGAATCCTCGGAGGATGCTGCCGTGAGCGCCGCACCCGCCGCACCTGCCGCACCCGGCGGGACGTCCGCGGCCGCCGGCGCGCAGGACCCGTCCGAGGCGCCGGCCGAGGCCGCCGTGCCGAACCTCGTGGGCTACGGCGCAGCGCCTCGGGGTACCGCGCGCCCGCAACGCCGCCGGCGCATCGGCGGCGGTGCGCCCTCGAGCGCCCGCTCGACCGCCGCGACGGCGGCCGAGCGCGTCCTCACGGATGCCCCGCACGATGTCGTCGCCCCTGCGGCGGAGGAGCTGCGGCCGGAACGACCGCGCTCGACGCCCCCGGTGCGCGCGTATGCGCGAGAGCTCGGCATCGACCTCGCCCTCGTCGAGGCCTCCGGCGTCACCGACATCATCCGCCGCGAGGACGTCGACAGATTCGCCGCGACGCTGGACGATCGCGCGCCCGGTGCGCACGAGGCTCCGGCCGACACCGCCGCGGCGAGCGGCGACGCCCCGCGGGAGACGCGGATCCCCATCCGCGGGGTGCGTAAGCACACGGCGGCCGCGATGGTGCGCAGCGCCTTCACCGCTCCGCACGTGACGACCTTCCTGGAGGTCGACGTCACGGAGACCACCCGGTTCGTGCAGAGCCTCCGGTCCGATCGTCGTCTGGAGGGTCACCGCATCGGGATCATGGCGGTGGCGGCGAAGGCCGTGTGCCTCGCGCTGCGCGCCGAGCCGACGCTCAACTCGTCGTGGGACGAGGCCGCCGGGGAGATCGTCCAGTACGGCTACGTCCACCTGGGGATCGCCGCGGCGACCGAGCGCGGCCTCGTCGTGCCGCACGTGCCCGACGCGGACCGGCTCTCGCTCGTCGACCTCGCGGACGAGATCGGCCGCCTCGCCGAGACCGCGCGCGCCGGCCGGACGACACCGGCCGCACTGAGCGGCGGGACGTTCTCTATCACGAACTTCGGCGTCTTCGGCATCGATGCGGGCACGCCGATCCTCAATCCCGGTGAGGCGGGCATCCTGGGGCTCGGTTCGGTGCGGCGGCGACCGTGGGAGCACGAGGGGGCGATCGTGCTGCGCGACCTCATGACCCTGAGCCTGTCGTTCGATCACCGGTTGGTCGACGGCGAGCAGGCGTCGCGGTTCCTGACGATCGTCGGCGACGTCCTCCGCGAGCCCGCCCGCGCCATGCTGCTGGGCTGACGCGGGGGAGAGGTCACCGGGCGGCGAGTGCGGCGTAGGCCATGTCGGCCAGCACGTCGCGCAGCATCCCGTCGTCGCCGGCATCCACCGCCGCGTCGCGCCGGGTGCGCACGGCGTAGGGCGTCGAGTTGATGAGACCGAACCCCGCGTGCGCGCGGACGCGGAGCTCCGGCTCGGTGAGGTCGGGGTGGACGGCGTGCAGCACGCCGACCCACAGCTCGACGTACTCTCGCTGGAGCCGGCGCACCTCGTGGCGGTCCTCCTCGCTGAGGCGGGCGAGATCGCGGTCGTGCACGCGGATGACGTCGGCGCCGCGGACGGCGAACTGGACATGGAAGTCGACGAGGTCGCGCAGCGACCGGTCGGGTCCGTGTCCGGCGTCGATGACGCGGCGCCCGCCCGTGAGCAGATCGTCGCTGGCGCGCAGGAGGATGGCGCCGAGCAGGGCGCGCTTGCTGTCGAAGTGGCGGTAGACGGCGGGACCGGTGATGCCGACGGCGGTGCCGAGGTCTTCCAGGCTCACACCGTCGAAACCGTGCTCGGCGAAGAGGCGGGCGGCGGCTTGCAGCAGGGAGTCGGCGCGCTGGGCCTTGGCTCGCTCGCGCGAGGTGCGCGATGCCGCAGAACGCGTTGTCATTCCAGTTAATCCTCGCTAACCTGGACCTGTGGGTTAGTGCACACTAACCCACCCGCTCGCCCGCGCGCCACGAGATTGCGGGAGGCGTTATGCGACCGCGACATCGAAGGGGATGCCATGGCGATTCTGGATCCGTACGACCACGGACTGACCGACGAGGAGCGCGAGCTCGCGCGGATGGTGCGCGCCTTCGCCGATGAACGGGTCGCCCCGCAGGCCTACGAGGCCGACCGCACCAAGACCCTCCCGCTCGGGATCGTCGCCGAGATGGGGGAGATGGGACTGTTCGGTCTGCCGTTTCCGGAAGAGGTCGGCGGTCAGGGCGGCACCTACCTCGCGCTGGGGCTCGCGATCGAGGCGCTGGGGCGGGTGGACCAGTCGATCGCCATCACGCTCGAGGCCGGCGTGAGCCTCGGCGCGATGCCGATCCACCGCTTCGGCACCGACGCCCAGCGCGCCGAACTGCTTCCCGACCTGCTCGCCGGTCGCGCGCTGGCGGGGTTCGGCCTGACCGAGCCCGAGGCGGGATCGGATGCCGGGGCCACCCGCACGACGGCGCGGCGCGACGGTGACGAATGGGTCATCGACGGGGCGAAGCAGTTCATCACGAACTCGGGCACCGCGATCACCCGCTTCGTCACGGTCACCGCCGTCACGGGCGTCGAGGACGGGCGCAAGGAGATCTCGACGATCATCGTCCCCTCCGGCACGCCCGGCTTCACCGTGGGTCCCGCCTACGACAAGGTCGGGTGGCATGCCTCCGACACCCACCCGCTCAGCTTCGACGGCGCGCGGGTGCCCGCCGAGAACCTCCTCGGCGAGCGGGGACGCGGGTTCGCGAACTTCCTCAGCATCCTCGACGAGGGCCGGATCGCGATCGCCGCTCTCGCCACCGGAGCCGCGGAAGGATGCCTGGAGGCGGCCCTCGACTACGCCGGCAGTCGCATCGTGTTCGGCGAACGGCTGGGGACGCGCCAGTCGATCCAGTTCACGCTGGCGAGGATGCAGCAGCGCGTGCACCTGTCGCGGCTGGCCTGGCTGCACGCCGCACGGCTGCGCGACGCGGGGCGCCCGTTCGCGTCGGCGGCGGCGCTCGCGAAGCTGACCGCCGGCGACGCGGCGATGGACAATGCGCGCGACGCGACGCAGATCTTCGGCGGCAACGGGTTCATGAACGAGTACCCGGTGGCGCGTCACTACCGCGACGCGAAGATCCTCGAGATCGGGGAGGGGACGACGGAGGTGCAGCTGCTCGTGATCGCCCGCGCGCTGGGACTGACCGCGCTGCCGCCGGTCGCGGCCGGCCCGGTAGCGTGAACGCATGACCGCCGCTTTCGACCTCGGACCTGCGCTGCTGTTCTGCCCGGCCGACAGCCCGGAGCGCCACGCGAAGGCCCTCGAGCGCGCCGACGCGGTGATCCTCGACCTCGAGGACGCCGTGGCTCCGGCGGACAAGGTCGCCGCGCGGGTGGCGCTCATCGACTCGCATCTCGACCCCGACCGCGTCATCGTCCGCGTCAACCCGCTGGACTCGCGCGAGATCGCCTCCGACCTCGCGACGCTGTCGCAGACCGACTACCGGCGCGTGATGGTCGCAAAGGCGGAGTCCGCCCCCGCGATCGCACGTCTGGATCCGCGGTTCGAGGTCATCGCCCTGTGCGAGACGGCCCGTGGTGTCGCCGCCGTCGAGCAGATCGCGGCGCAGGACCGGGTCGTCGCGGTGATGTGGGGCGCGGAGGATCTCGTCGCGTCACTCGGCGGCACGTCCAGTCGCACCCCGAAGGGCAAGTACCGCGACGTCGCCCGCGTCGCTCGGGCACGGGTGCTGCTCGCCGCCGGCGCGGCCGGCATCGCCGCGATCGACGCGGTGCATCTCGACATCGCCGACGAGAAGGGGCTGTCACGCGAGGCGAGGGATGCCGCGGCCAGCGGGTTCGCCGCGACGGCGTGCATCCATCCCGCGCAGGTCGAGACGATCCGGGCGGCCTACCGGCCCGACGACGACGCGCTCGCCTGGGCGCGCGGCGTGCTGGCGGCCGCCGAGGGCGAAGGCGGGGTGTTCCGCTACCGCGGACGCATGATCGATGAGCCCGTGCTCCGCCATGCGCGCACGGTCGTCGCCCGCGGCGCCTGAGCCCGCGGCATCCGCTCAGCCGACCGGGACGGCCGCGTAGGAGCGGACGCTGAGGCGGTCGCGCTCGAGCAGGAATGTGTGCGTCGAGGCGTTGGCCAGACGCTCGCCCTCGTGCGGGAAGGCGCCCGCCGACGCGTGACGGATCACCTCGCGGATGAGGGCGCCGTGCGAGACCATGACGAGCGTCGGTCCGAGCGGCGCGGTCGCCCGGCGGGCGTCGCGGACGGCCCGCTGCAGACCGGCGAGCGCGCGCTGGCGCACCTGGGCCCAACTTTCGGCGTCGGGAACCTCCGCCTGCGCCCACTCGCCCCAACGCTCACGGAACTCGTCGACGCCCGCACCCTCGGCGACGCCGTACGAGCGCTCGCGGAGCTGCCGGTAGGCGCGCGGTGCGGCGACGCCGAGCGTCGAGGCGATGATCTGCGCGGTCTCGGCCGCGCGGGACAGATCGCTGGATGCGACCACGACGGGTCCGACGCCCTCGAGCTCCTCCCGGAGCCGCTCGGCGACCTCGCGCGCCTGGGCGCGTCCCGTGTCGTTGAGCGGGATGTCGGTCGATCCCTGGATGCGGCGCGCCGCGTTCCAGTCGGTCTCGCCGTGGCGCACGAGGATGAGAGTCGTCACCCATCGAGCCTATGCGAGCGGGGAAGCCTCAGCGCACGTCGGGCAGGGCGTGCGCGAGCGCCCGGAGCACCTCGGAGGTGCCGGCGTCGATCTTGACGCTCGCGTGCACGTCGCCGCGCGTCTGTCCGCGATTGACGATCACGACGGGGAGCCGCCGGCGCCGGGCGCGCTCCAGCAGGCGGATGCCGGAGTTGACGACGAGTGACGAACCGGCGACGACGAGTGCCTCGCTGGTCTGGACCAGCTGCTCGGCCTCCGAGAACTTCACGAGCGGGATGTACTCGCCGAAGAAGACGACGTCGGGCTTGAGCATGCCCCCGCAGACGCTGCAGTCGGGGACGACGAAGCCATCGCTCGTGGACGGCAGCACGTCGCCGTCGGGCCCCAGCTCGACCGCGTCGGGAACCGTGATCCACGGGTTGTCCGCCTCGACCCGCGCCGCGAGGTCGCGGCGGTCGAACACCTGACCGCAGTGGGTGCACAGCACGCGTCGCATCGTCCCGTGCAACTCGACGACCCGGCGGCTGCCGGCGCGCACGTGCAGGCCGTCGACGTTCTGCGTGATGACGCCGTTCGCGACGCCGCGCTCCTCCAGATCGGCGAGGGCGCGGTGGCCGGCATTGGGCTGTGCGGCGGCGAATGCGCGCCACCCGAGGTGACTGCCCACCCAGTACCGGCGTCGCGACGCGTCGCTCGAGAGGAACTGCTGGGCGGTCATGGGGGTGCGCGTGGGAGCCCCCTTGCCGCGGTAGTCGGGGATGCCCGAATCGGTGGAGACCCCGGCGCCGGTGAGCACGGCGATGCGACGGCCGGCCAGCGCGTCCACGGCGCGGCGGACCGCCGCGGTGGTCTCGGGGTCGAGCTCGGGAGCAGCCCCGGACGTGCGATCGAGAACCGTCGACATGGCGTCCTCCCTCCCTCAGACCTACCCCGAGCCTACGCGCCCCGCTTTTCGCGGAGGTTACAGCGGGGTGGGGGAGTGCGCGCGGGCGCGGTCGGGCGTGACAGCATGGGCGGATGCCTGTCGTTCGTATCGACGACCCCGCCGATGACCGTCTCGCCGACTACCGCGACCTCACGGACGTCGCACTGCGTCGTGTGCTGGAGCCGGCCGGAGGGCTCTACATCGCCGAGTCGGCGAAGGTGATCGCGCGCGCCGTCGCCGCGGGACATCGTCCGCGGTCCGTCCTCGTGCAGCAGAAGTGGCTCGATGACGCGGTGCCGCTCGCCGGCGAGGCCCCCGTGTATCTGGTCGACGACGACGTGGCGGAGCGGCTGACCGGGTACACGGTGCACCGCGGTGCGCTCGCGGCGATGCACCGGCCCTCGCTGCCGAGCGTGGCCGAGGTGGTCGCCGGCGCGCGCCTCGTGCTGGTGCTGGAGGACATCGTCGATCACACCAACGTCGGCGCCGCGTTCCGCGCGGCGGCGGGGCTCGGCGCGGATGCCGTGCTGGTGACGCCGCGCTGCGCGGATCCGCTCTATCGGCGCAGCGTCCGGGTGAGCATGGGCACGGTGTTCCAGGTGCCGTGGACGCGGCTTCCGGACGAGGCGGACGGCGGGTGGACCGCCGGGCGCGCCCTCCTGCACGACGCCGGACTGCACCTCGCAGCTCTCGCGCTCGCCGACGACGCGGTCGGGCTCGACGCGTTCGTCGCCGCCCGGCCGCCGCAGGTCGCGCTGCTCATGGGCGCCGAAGGAGACGGCCTGTCGCGGCGTGCGCTCGCCGCGGCCGACACCGTCGTCACGATCCCGATGGCCGGCGGCGTCGACTCGCTCAATGTCGCATCCGCCGCCGCCGTCGCCCTGTGGGCGCTGCGGTAGAGCGGCGGCGAGCGGCCGGTCGGATCAGACCTGCTCGCCCGGTGCCGCGGTGCGGTCGCGCCCGGGGGCTTCGACGGTCACCGGCAGGGGCTCGGGGCGCTTGGCCGTGATGTTGTCGCCCGACGACTGGTGGCGCAGGCGCCGCAGCACCCACGGCACGAAGTGCGTGCGCGCCCAGACGAGGTCGTTCGTCCGGGCGGCGCGCCAGGTCAGACGCGGCAGCGGGTCGGGCTGCATGGGCTGCAGGTCGTTGGGCACGTTGAGGGCGCGCAGCACCATCCGGGCGATCTCGTGGTGGCCGAGCGCGTTGTAGTGCAGGCGGTCGTCGTCGAAGAAGCGCATGTCCTGCACCTCTTTGAGCGCCCACTGGTCGGCGACGATGCAGTCGTAGCGGTCGGCGATCGCGCGGATGTTCTCGTTGTAGATCGCCACTCGTCCGCGGATGCCGCGGAACACCGGTGTGAACTCCGTGTCGACCCCCGTGAAGACGACGAGCGTCGCGCCCTGCGAGCTCAGGCGCGCCACGGCGTCCTCGAACTGCTGCGCCACGGCATCCGGATCGCCGCCGGGGCGGATCACATCGTTGCCGCCCGCGGAGAACGTGATCAGGTCGGGGCTGAGCGCGAGCGCCGGCTCGACCTGGTCGGCGATGATCTGGGCGATCAGCTTGCCCCGCACCGCGAGGTTCGCGTACGCGAAATCGTCGACCTGCGCGGCGAGGACCTCCGCGACCCGGTCGGCCCAGCCGCGGTGGCCGTCGACCGTGCCCGGGATGGGGTCGCCGATGCCCTCGGTGAACGAGTCGCCGATCGACACCATCCGGCGCCACGGGTGCGCGCTCTCGTTGGGGACGTACGGTGAGCGGTGGTCGTCGGGGGTGGGCTCGTTCCTGCGCATGACTCTCCTGACTCGTGGTCTTCTCCGAGGCTACCGGGGTCGGAGGTCACTGCCGAGGGCGGGCGTGGGGGAGGCGTCGTTTAGGGTGGTCAGTCGTGGACGGGACGGACGAGCGAGGACAGGAGCACTTCGGCAGCTTTGCCGCAGAGCACCTCTCGCCCGCCTTCCCCCAGCGTGCCCCGTGGGGGACGGCCCAGAACCTGCGCGCCTGGCAGGCCGAGGCCCTCGAGGCCTATTTCGCCCAGGACGGTCCCGACGGCGTGGGCGGCGGCCCGCGCGACTTCCTCGCCGCCGCGACGCCCGGCGCCGGAAAGACGACCTTCGCCCTGCGCCTGGCGAGCGAGCTGCTGCGCCGCGGGATCGTGAACCGCCTGGTCGTCGTCGCGCCCACCGAGCACTTGAAGACGCAGTGGGCGGATGCCGCTGCCCGCGTCGGCATCCGTCTCGATCCCCGCTTCACCAACCGCCAGAGCGCCCCGGCGCGCCACTACCACGGCGTGGCGGTGACCTACGCGCAGGTCGCCGTCAAGGCGTCGGTGCACCAGCGGCTGACGATGGATGCCCGCACCCTCGTGATCCTCGACGAGGTGCACCACGGCGGCGACGCGCTGAGCTGGGGCGACGCGCTTCGTGAGGCGTACGGGCGCGCCACGCGCCGGCTCCTGCTGTCGGGCACCCCCTTCCGCAGTGACACGGCTCCCATCCCGTTCGTGGAGTATCACCCGAACGAGAAGGGCATCCGCCTCTCCCGCACGGACTACAACTACGGCTACGGGCGGGCGCTCGCCGACGGCGTGGTGCGTCCGGTGCTCTTCCACGTCTACGCGGGGCAGATGAAGTGGCGGACGAAGGCGGGCGACGAGTACGAGGCTCACCTCGGTCAGGACAACACGAAGGACATCAACGCGCAGGCCTGGCGGACGGCGCTCAACCCCGAGGGCGAGTGGATCTCCGCCGTCCTGCGCTCCGCCGATCGGCGACTCACCGAGGTGCGACAGGACGTGCCGGATGCCGGGGGTCTGGTCATCGCGACCGACCAGACGGCGGCGCGCGCCTATGCGGCGATCCTCCGCGACATCACGGGAGAGCCGACGACCGTCGTGCTGTCCGACGACAAGGCGGCGTCGGGCCGGATCGAGACCTTCGCGACCTCGACGTCGCGGTGGATGGTGGCCGTCCGCATGGTGTCGGAAGGCGTCGACGTTCCGCGGCTCGCCGTCGGCGTCTACGCGACGAGCGCCTCGACACCGCTCTTCTTCGCCCAGGCGATCGGTCGTTTCGTCCGCGCCCGCCGGCGGGGTGAAGCGGCATCCGTGTTCTTGCCGAACGTGCCGCCGCTGCTCGCCCTGGCGAACGAGATGGAGCGGGAGCGCGACCACGCCCTCGACCGCGAGGAATCGGACGACGACGGTCTCGAGGACACCGTGCTCGAGGAGGCCGAACGAGAGGACAAGGCCTCGGACGCGCTGATCGAGGAGGGCAGCTATCAGGCCCTCGGCTCGGTGGCGCACTTCGACCGGGTGCTCTACGACGGCAAGGAGTTCGGGCAGCTCGCGGTACCGGGCACCCTCGAGGAGGAGGAGTTCCTGGGCCTTCCGGGCCTGCTCGAACCCGAGCACGTCCACGAGCTGCTGATGCAGCGGCAGTCCCGCCAGAGTCGTCACCGTCGCGCCCGTGAGGCGAAGGAGGGCGCGGTCGCCACCGACAGCACGGATGCGGGCGAGGCGTCCCTTCCGCCCGCCCTCCACCGCACGCTGCGCGAACAGCGCCAGCTGCTGAACAGTCTCGTCGGCCTCTACGCCCGCCAGAGCGGCGAGCCGCACGGCGCCGTGCACGCCGAGCTGCGACGGGTGTGCGGGGGACCGGAGGTGGCCCGCGCCACCGTCGCGCAGCTGCAGGCCCGCATCGAGGTCCTCCGCGCCCGCGTCCGGTCCTGACATCGCACCACGCCGACACCGGCGCGCGTACACTCGCGCCCATGCGCCGCGGCTACGACTTCACGTCGCGATGGGTGGTCCCGGCATCCGTCGAGCGGTGCTGGGCGCTGTGCGAGCAGAGTCTCGTCTCGGGCGAGGTGCCGTGGTGGCCTTCCGTGCGGATCGTGCCCGGGGCGCGCGCTCCCGCCGTCGGAGACGTGCGGCATCTGGAGGTGCGCAGTCCCTGGGGCTACCGTCTGCGGGTCGCCCTGACGGTCACGGAGGTGCGACCCCCGCACCTGCTCGCCGCGACCAGCACGGGCGATCTGGTCGGCATCGGGCGGCTCGCCATCGCGGCGCGGCCGGGATCGCCCGCAGACGGCGCCGCGCTCACCTGGATCTGGCGGGTCGAGCTCACGCGGCGATGGATGCGCCTCGCCGCTCCCGTGCTGCGCCCCGCGTTCGTCGCCGCGCACCGTCTGGTCATGCGCCGCGGTGAGCGGGGGCTGAGGGCTGCGCTCGCCGGTGCTTCGGAGATCCGAAATCCTGACAATACCGGCGTGAGCGGTCGGCGCCGCCGCCGTCGACGGTACCGTGAAGCCCCGTGAGCCCGACCCCGAAACCCACGCAGAGAGACCGGCGCCGCTGGGCGCGCTATCTCGCCGACGAGCGTGCCGAGGCGCAGGTCTATCGCGCCTTGGCCGCACGGCGCGAGGGGGAGGAGCGTGAGATCCTGCTCGCGCTCGCCGAGGCGGAAGGACGACACGAGGCGCACTGGCTCGAACTGCTCGGCGGGGAGCCCGTCCGCCTTCCCGCACCCGGGTTCGGCTCGCGCGTGCTCGGGTGGATGGCCCGCCGATTCGGGTCGATCTTCGTGCTCGCCCTCGCCCAGAACGCGGAGGGACGATCGCCCTACGACAGCGAGCCGTTCGCGACCGCGCGGATGGTCGCCGACGAGAAGATCCACCGCGAGGTGGTCCGTGGGCTCGCGGCTCGCGGGCGACGCCGGCTGTCCGGCACCTTCCGCGCCGCCGTCTTCGGCGCCAACGACGGACTGGTCTCGAACCTCGCCCTCGTGATGGGCATCGGGGCGACCGGCGTCGGCGCGCAGTTCGTGCTGTTCAGCGGGATCGCGGGACTTCTCGCGGGCGCGCTGTCGATGGGCGCCGGCGAGTACGTCTCGGTGCGCTCGCAACGCGAGCTGCTCGACGCGACCGAGCCCAGCGGATACGCCGATCACGTGCTCCCAGATCTCGACCTCGACGCCAACGAGCTCGCTCTCGTCTATCGCACCCGCGGCATGGACGAGCAGGAGGCGCACGATCTCGCGCGCCGCGTCGTCGAGACGGCGCACGCCGCGGACCGTGGCGAGCCCTACCGTCTGCCGCGGGCCGCCGGTGCCGACCACGAGGTCGTGGGCAGCGCGCTGGGGGCCGCCGGGTCGAGCTTCCTCTTCTTCGCGTCCGGTGCGATCATCCCCGTGCTGCCGTGGATCTTCGGCTTGAGCGGCCTGCCCGCGGTCGCCTTCGCGCTGCTGCTGGTCGGCACGGCGCTCACCGCGACGGGCGCGATGGTCGGGCTGCTGTCGGGCGCGCCGCCGCTGCGTCGCGGGCTCCGCCAGCTCGCGATCGGGTTCGGAGCGGCCGCCGTGACCTACCTGCTCGGTCTGCTGTTCGGCGTGTCGGCGGGCTGAGCGCGACCTCGATTCCACGTCTGGCGTCGGATCTGGTACTGTCGATCTTCGGTTGCGAAACCGAAAACCACCTGCGCGGGTGGCGGAATAGGTAGACGCGCTAGCTTGAGGTGCTAGTGCCCGTATAGGGCGTGGGGGTTCAAGTCCCCCCTCGCGCACAGAGAGAAGAAGGTCCCGTCAGGGGCCTTTTTCTTTTGCCCCGATGGATGTCGGGGCGAGGTCCCGTGTCGTCGTGTGTCACCGCGCGGAGGCCCCCTCCCGATCGCAGTACCGTGGTGAGCATGTCCGCATCCGAGCTGCCTGAGACCGAGCTGCCCGAGGTCGTCGCCGTCGCGCGCGATCTGATCCGCTTCGACACCACCAACTTCGGCGAGGGGCGCTCGCACGGCGAACGCGAGGCCGCGGAGTACGTCGGGGCCTACCTCGAAGGTCTCGGACTCCGCCCGGAGTACTACGAGCCCATCCCGCGCCGCACCAACCTCAGCGTGCGGGTGCCGGGGCGCAATCGCGACAAGCCCGCCCTCGTCCTGCACGGCCACCTCGACGTGGTCCCCGCCGTCGCCGACGACTGGAGCGTCGACCCGTTCGGCGGCGTGATCAGGGACGGCATGCTGTGGGGGCGCGGTGCCGTCGACATGAAGGACATGGACGCGATGATCCTCACCTCTGTCGCCGAGCTCCTGAGAGCGGGGGAGCAGCCGGAGCGCGACCTGATCCTCACGTTCTTCGCCGACGAGGAGAACGGCGGGGTGGAGGGCTCGCAGCTGGTCGTGCGGGATCGGCCGCACTGGTTCGACGGCGCCACGGAGGCCATCAGCGAGGTCGGCGGCTACTCGATCCCGGTGGGCGAGCAGCGCGCCTATCTGCTGCAGGTGGGGGAGAAGGCCCTCGTGTGGCTCCGGCTGCGCGCTCGCGGCACCGCCGGCCACGGCAGCCGCTTCCACCCGGACAACGCCGTGACGAGGCTGTCCGAGGCCGTCGCCGCCCTCGGGCGGTCGGTCTGGCCGCTCGAGCTCACCGCCACCACGCGCCAGACCGTCGACGGCCTCGCGGCCCTGTGCGGCGTCGACCCCGCCGATCCGGATGCCGTGGCGGACGTGACCGGCGCGGCATCCGGTTTCCTGCGTTCCACCTTCCGCACGACGACCAATCCCACGGGTCTCGTCGCGGGGTACAAGCACAACGTCATCCCGGATGCAGCGGTCGCGACGATCGACGTGCGCACGCTCCCGGGCCAGGAGGAGCGGGTGCTCGCGGAGATCCAGCGCATCGTGGGCGACGACATCGAGGTCGAGATCTCGCATCGCGATATCGGGCTCGAGGTGCCCTTCCGCGGAGAGCTCGTGGAGGCGATGGTCGGGGCGCTCGAGCGGCACGATCCGGGGGTTCCGGTGCTGCCCTACCTGATGGGCGGCGGCACCGACAACAAGGCTCTCGCCGAGCTCGGCATCGCCGGATACGGGTTCGCGCCGCTGCGGCTTCCCACGGATCTCGATTTCACCGGTATGTTCCACGGTGTGGACGAACGCGTCCCCATCGACGCGTTGGTCTTCGGGCAGCGCGTGCTCACCGATCTGATCCGCACGTACTGAAAGGGCCCCCATGCACCTGTTCGAGGCGATCATCCTGGGCCTGGTCCAGGGACTCACCGAGTTTCTCCCCGTCTCCTCCAGTGCCCACCTGCGCATCATGGGCGAGTTCCTCCCGTCCGCCGAAGACCCCGGCGCGACCTTCACCGCCATCACCCAGATCGGCACCGAGCTCGCGGTGCTCGTCTACTTCTGGGGCAAGATCGTGCGGATCATCTCCCAGTGGGCGAAGTCGCTGACCGGCCGCGTGCCGCGCAACGACCCCGACGCCCGCATGGGGTGGATCGTCATCATCGGCACGATCCCGATCGGCATCGCCGGGTACCTGTTCCAGGAGTCCATCCGCAACACGTTCCGCAACCTCTGGCTGGTCGCGATCGTGCTGATCGTCTTCGGTCTCCTGCTCGGCGCCGCCGACGCGTTGGGGCGCCGCACCCGCACCGAGAAGGACCTGACCTACGGGCACGGCCTCGCTCTGGGCCTGGCCCAGATGCTCGCCCTCGTCCCGGGTGTCTCGCGCTCCGGTGCGACGACGACGATGGGCCTGGCCCTGGGCTACACCCGTCCGGCCGCGGCGGAGGTCGCGTTCCTGCTCGCGGTGCCGGCCGTGTTCGGCAGCGGCCTCTACGAGCTGGTGCAGGCCATCAAAGACCCGGGCGACCAGGTGTACAACATGTTCGAGACGGGCGTCGCCACGGTCGTCGCGTTCGGCGTGGGCCTCGCGGTGATCGCGTTCCTGATGCGCTACCTCAAGCGCGGCAGCTTCCTGCCGTTCGTGCTCTACCGCCTGGCGCTCGGACTCGTGCTGATCGTGCTGCTGAGCTTCGGAGTGCTGCAGGCGTACTGATCAGGAGCGGCGGGGGTCGTCGCGACCGGGTTTGCCGGGGCCCTCGCCGCTTCCGCCGCGGCGCAGATAGCGCTCGAACTCCTGCGCTATGGCGTCTCCGGACGCTTCGGGGGAGTCCCAGGTGTCGCGGGTCTGCTCCAGCTGGTGGATGTACTCGGTCATCTCCTCGTCGTCCGCCGCCGCGGCATCGATCGACGCCTCCCAGGCGAGGGCCTCGGCGGGCAGCTCGCCGCGGGCGACCACCGCTCCGGTCAGCGCCATGACGCGATCGAGCAGCGCGAGCGTGGCCTTCGGCGACGGCGTGTGGCCGGCGACGTAATGCGGGACACTCGCCCACAGGGCCGCGGTCGGGATGCCGGCCGCCTCGGCAGCCGCGGAGAGCACGGTGAGGATGCCGGCCGGCCCCTCGTACGTCGGCTTCTCCAGTCCCAGCGCGGCGCGCAGCTTCTCGTTGTCGCTTCCCGCGAACACCGAGATCGGGCGGGTGTGGGGCACATCCGACATCATCGAGCCGAGCGCCACGATGCCCGTGATGTCCTCGCTGAGGGCGGCGTCGATCAGCTCGGCCGCGAACGACTGCCAGGCGCGGGCGGGCTCGACGCCGGAGAGCACCCACAGCCGTGTGCCCTCGGCGGGATGCAGCGGCCGCCACACGGTGGCGTCGGGCCAGCTGAGGGTCCGCGAGCCGTCGGCTTCCACCTTGAGCTGCGGTCGCGTGTACTGGTAGTCGAAGTAGAGCTCCGGGTCGACCGAGAAGACCTCGCGGTAGGCGCCCGACTCGCGGATGTGCGCCGCGGCGGCGGAAGCGGCCTCGCCCGCGTCGTTCCATCCGTCGAAGGCCACGACCAATACGCGGTTTCCGAGTTCGTCCACTCCGCCCCTCTCGCACGGTGAATCGATCCCTCAACGATACGCGTCGCGACCGGCGACGGGGCGGCGCCCGCGCGCGACGCGCGGTGCCGGCGGGACGCCGCGGAGCGCGTCGGTAGCATGGTCCGGTGAGCCCCGCCCTTCCCGTCGCCGTCCTGTGGGACATGGACGGCACCCTCGTCGACACCGAGCCGTACTGGATGGAGGCGGAGACCGCGCTCGTCGAGAGCTTCGGCGGCACCTGGACCCACGAGCAGGCGCTGACGCTGGTGGGGCAGGGCCTCGAGACGTCGGGAGCGATCCTGCAGGAGGCCGGCGTGCGGATGTCGGTCCGCGACATCGTCGACCACCTCACCGCCGAGGTCACCCGGATGCTGGCCGAGCGCGGCAACCCCCTGCGGCCGGGCGCGGCTGACCTGCTGAGCGCTCTGCGGTCGGCCGGGGTGCGGTGCGCCCTCGTGACGATGTCACTGCGGTCGATGGCGGAGCAGGTGGTGGCGCCCTTCGGCGACACCTTCGAGCTGATCGTCGCCGGCGACGACGTCACCCGCCCCAAGCCCCACCCCGACGCCTACCTGCAGGCCTGCCGGGCGCTCGGCGTCGAACCGTCGGAGGTCGTGGCGATCGAGGACTCGCCGACGGGGGTGCGCGCCGCGGTCGCCGCCGGGGTCACCACCATCGGGGTCCCGCTGATGGTCTCGCTGGTGGGTGCCGGCGCCCACACCCTCTGGTCGACGCTCGCCGAGCGCACGCCCGATGACATCGCCGCCGTGTACGCGGCACACCGCACAGGAGATCACACATGACAACGCCCACCCCTCTCGTCGACCTCCGACCGAGCGGGCCGTTCCGGCTGGGCGACCGGGTGCAGCTGACCGGCCCGAAGGGGCGTCTGCACACCGTGACGCTCCGCGAGGGCGGCGAGCTGCACACGCATCACGGCGTCCTCAAGCACGCGCAGCTGATCGGCCAGCCCGACGGATCGGTCGTGACCAACTCGGGCGGCCACGAGTACCTGGCGCTGCGCCCGCTGCTGCGCGACTTCGTCATGTCCATGCCGCGCGGAGCGGCGATCGTCTATCCGAAGGATGCGGCGCAGATCCTCGCCTCCGCCGACATCTTCCCGGGCGCCACCGTCGTGGAGGCGGGCGTCGGCTCGGGCGCGCTGTCGATGTGGCTCCTGCGCACGATCGGATCGGCCGGCCGCCTGGTCTCCTTCGAGCGTCGCGAGGAGTTCGCCGAGGTGGCCCGCGCCAACGTCGAGACCTTCTTCGGCCACGCGCCCGAGGCCTGGGAGGTCGTGGTCGGCGACCTCGTCGCGGAGCTGCCCGGCGCGGTGGACGCGGCATCCGTCGACCGTGTCGTCCTCGACATGCTGGCGCCCTGGGAGTGCATCGACGCGGTCGCCGACGCCCTCACGCCCGGCGGTGTCGTGCTGTGCTACGTGGCCACCGCCACCCAGCTCAGCCGCGTCGCCGAGTACATCCGCGGCACGGGCCTGTTCACCGACCCCGAGGCCACCGAGACGATGGTGCGCGGCTGGCACGTGGAAGGTCTCGCCGTGCGCCCCGACCATCGGATGGTGGCGCACACCGGCTTCCTCATCACGGCGCGCCGTCTGGCGCCCGGAGCGATGCCGCCCGACGTGCGCAAGCGTGCGCTCAAGAAGCCGAGCTATGCCGACGCGGATGTCGAGGCGTGGACCCCCGGTGCGGTCGGCGACCGCGAGATCACCGACAAGAACCTCCGCAAGCGGGTGCGCGAGGCGCAGCGCGCCGCCGACGGGGCGCGACAGGCCACCGCCGGCGCCGACGCGGACACCGGCCCCGACGGCGCGGGGGAGCGGGCCGCGGACGACGTAGACTGATCCGGTGCGCCGGATCCCTGCTGCCCTCGCCGTCGTCGGCCTCTCCGTCCTGACCCTGGTCGGGTGCGCGTCCGCATCCCCATCGGCCGCCGCGTGCGACCGTGGGGCCGACCCGTCCGGCGTGCTCGACACCGTGAGCGTCTCCGGCGCCGAAGGCACCCCCGAGGTGACCCTGAGCGCTCCCGTCTACGTCGATCACACCGTCGCCGTCGACGAGACCGTGGGTTCGGGCCAGCGCGTGACCTCCGACATGCAGGACGTGCAGTTCGCCATCACGATCATGAGCGGCTCGACCGGGCAGAAGATCCTGACCTCCGGCACGCAGGTCACCCCGCTGTCGAAGTGGCGCGAGCAGTACGCCGGCTTCGCGGACATGATGATGTGCGCGACGGAGGGCTCGCGGATCGTCGGGGCCGTGCCGGCCAGTGACCTCTCCGACGCCGCGGCTCAGGGCTGGGGCCTCAGCGGCAGCGATGCGATCGTCGTCGCGATCGACCTCCAGAAGGTGTACCTCGCCGCCGCCGACGGTGTCCCGCAGTACAACGACCGCCGCGGCATGCCGTCGGTCGTGCTCGCGCCCGACGGCACACCCGGCGTCATCATCCCCGACACGGCCCCGCCCACCGATCTCGCGGTCGAGGTGCTGAAGAAGGGCGACGGCCCGGCCGTCGGCGGAACCGACAGCATCCGCATCAACTACACCGGCGTCACGTGGGCCGATCGCAAGGTCTTCGACTCGACGTGGGAGAACGGCGCCTCGGCGGCCGTCACCCTCGACGCGGTGGTGCCCGGCTTCGCTCAGGCGCTCGACGGCCAGACGGTCGGGTCGCAGATCCTCGTCGTGATCCCGCCGGCGCTCGGATACGGCGACACGGCGAGCGGCTCGATCCCCGCAGGATCGACGCTCGTGTTCGTCATCGACATCCTCGGCGTCGACACGCCCGCCACGAGCTGACGACCGCGACCGCGCGGCAGCGCCGCCGGCGCACAGGCGACGCCTAAGATTGTCGGGTGCCCACCGAGACCGTCCGCAGCGCGCCCGAGGAGCGTCTGGTCAACCTCGTCGTCGCCCTCATGGCGACCGAGCAGGGGCTCACGAAAGACACCATCCTCGCCTCCGTCGCGGGCTACCGCGAGCAGAGCAGCGCCGGCGCGTCCAAGGATGCGCTCGAGAAGATGTTCGAGCGCGACAAGGAGAACCTGCGTTCGCTCGGCATCCCGGTCGAGACGATCGGCGACTACGCCGACCCGGACGACCTCCGCGAGGCGCGCTACCGCATCCCGACGGCCGAGTACGAGCTGCCCGCCGACATCGAGTTCACCCCCGCCGAGCTCGCCGTCCTGAACCTCGCCGGCGGCGTGTGGAGCGAGAGCTCCATGTCGGCCGATGCGCGCAGCGGTCTGCGCAAGATCCGCGCGCTCGGCATCGAGGTCGACGCGCCGATCATCGGATACTCGCCGCGCGTCAACCTGCGGGAGGCCTCGTTCGGGCCGCTGCAGAGGGCGATCGAGCAGGGGCGCGTCGTCGAGTTCGCCTACCTCAAGGCCGGCGACGAGACCGCACGGGTGCGCCGCGTGCAGCCGTACGCCCTCGTCGAGTACGAGGCGCGCTGGCACGTGTACGGGTTCGACCTCGCCCAGGACGACGTGCGCACCTTCCTGCTGTCGCGCATCGTGTCGGATGTCGCGATCACCCGCGCCGGCTTCGATCTCGCGCTGCGCGAGGGCGCCGGTGAGCGCGCGCTGGCCGGTCTCGAGGCCCTCGCGGCCCGTCAGCAGGCGCTGCTCGAGATCGCTCCGGGCACCGAGGCCGCCCTGCGTCTGACCCGCCGCGCGACGGATGCCGAGCAGGGGATCCGGGTGCCGTACGTGGACGTCCACATCCTCGCCGACGAGCTCGCCTCCTACGGCCCGGAGGTGCGCGTGGTCGAGCCGGCCGCGCTGCGCGATCAGGTCATCGCCCGACTCGAGCGCACGCTCCGGCTGCACGCCGGCCCGGATGCCGCGACCGACGAGGGGGCGGGGTCATGAGCCGTCGTCGCAAGCCGCTGCTGGCGACCGATCGGGCGGCGCTCATCCTGCAGCTCGTGCCCTACCTGATCGGGAAGGGCGAGGTGTCGCTCACCGAGGCCGCCGACGAGTTCGACGTGACCGTCGAGCAGATGCGCGGGATGGTCGAGAAGCTCACCGTGATCGGCCTGCCCGGCGACGGCGGCTTCTGGCAGATGGCCAACGACCTGTTCGACATCGACTGGGACCTCCTGGACGAACAGGACCTCATCGTGATCACGAACACGGTGGGTCTGGAGCGCACCCCGCGGCTGACCGCACCGGAGGCGGCCGCGCTGCTGGCCGGGCTGCGTGTCGCGGCGACACTGCCCGGCGTCGGCGACAGCGGCGTCGTCCAGGGCCTGCTCGCCAAGCTCGCACGGGGCGCGTCGGGCGTGCCGGCCGATGTCATCGTCGCCCCCGACACGGTCGACGACGTGCGCCTGACGGTCGCGCAGGCTCTCCGCGAGCACGTCGCCGTGGCCTTCTCGTACCAGGCTCCCGATGCCGCGCCCACGACCCGCACGGTCGACCCGGTCAAGGTGCACATCGCGGGTGGCCAGTGGTACCTGCAGGGATGGTGCCATCTGCGGCAGGCGATGCGCACCTTCCATCTCGACCGCGTCTCCGACGTGCGTCTGACCGACATCGCGAGCACCCACGGCGAAGACTCGGTGCCCGCGCTGTTCGAGGGCGCCGCGGGAGACGTCGAGGTCGAGGTCCGCTATCGCGCGTCGGCGGCGCCGTTGCTGGCCGACTACGTCGTGCTGGACGACCCGGCCACGATCGACGCGGAGATCCGGTCGGCCCGCGTTCGGGTGGGCGACGCGCGGAGCCTCAAGCGCGTCGCGACGCGGCTCGGCGGCGACCTCGAGGTCGTCTCTCCGGATGCCGCACGCCGCGCGACCGCCGCGTGGGCCGAAGCGGGGCTCGCCCAGTACCGCTGAACCCATCCGTCGGGGCGGCAGGTAGACTGGCCAGCAACCCCACACCCGAGGAGACCCTCATGCTCGGAGGCTTGACCGGCTGGCACCTGCTGGCCCTCGTCATCATCATCCTGCTCCTGTTCGGGGCGGCGAAGCTCCCGGCTCTGGCCAAGAGCGTCGGACAGTCCGCTCGTGTCTTCAAGGGCGAGATGAAGGCGATGAAGGAAGAGGACGCGCCCGCCGCGCCGACCGCACCCAACGGCACCAGCCCCGCCCCGACGGCGGAACCCGGTACCGACACCAAGCCCTGACACTCGTGGCCACGGTCGACTCCGCGCGCATCGCCGAAGAAGAGGGTCCGCGCCGTGACCGGCGGATGTCGCTGGGCGAGCACCTCAAGGAACTGCGCCGTCGGTTCATCATCGGGATCATCGCGCTCGTCGTGGGGATGGTCGTCGCGTGGATCTTCACCGATGCGATCATCTGGGCGATGACCGAGCCCATCCGCGTCGTCGCCGAGCAGCGCGGCGACGCCGACGTCGTCACGCTCATGTACCAGAGCATCACGGGCCCGTTCGACATGCGGCTGCGGATCTCGCTGGCCGTCGGCGTCATCATCTCGGCCCCCGTGTGGCTGTGGCAGGTGTGGGCGTTCCTGGTCCCCGGCCTCACGCGCAAGGAGGTCCTCTACACGATCGGCTTCGTCTCCGCGGCGATCCCGTTGTTCGCCGCGGGAGTGTTCGTCGGGTGGCTGATCATGCCCCACATCGTCGAGCTGATGGCGTCCTTCACGCCAGAGGGCGCCTCGAACATCTATGACTCGAAGTACTACTACGACTTCGTCTTCAAGCTCCTGCTCGTCGTCGGCGTCTCGTTCGTCCTGCCGGTGTTCCTCGTCGCGCTGAACCTCGCGGGCGTCATGAGCGGCATGGCGATCCTGAAGGGCTGGCGCGTGGCCATCCTCGTCGCCTCGGTCTTCGCGGCGCTCGCGACACCGGCCGCCGACATCGTGAGCATGCTGATGCTGGCCGGCATCCTCACCGTCCTCTTCTTCGCGGCCGCCGGTCTGTCCGTCCTGTTCGACCGTCGACGCGCCAAGCGCGAGAAGGCCCTCGGTCTCGAGCTGTGACGGATCCCGCCACCCGCTACGCACAGGCGCAGGCGCGTCAGGCCCACCCTCTCACCGCCGCCTTCGCCGACGAGCAGAGGTTCGAGCTCGACCCGTTCCAGATCGCCGGATGCCACGCTCTGGAAGAGGGGCGCAGCGTGCTCGTCGCCGCACCCACCGGGGCGGGAAAGACGATCGTCGGAGAGTTCGCCGTGCACCTCGCCATGCGCGAGCCGGGCGACAAGGCCTTCTACACGACCCCGATGAAGGCGCTGTCCAACCAGAAGTTCCGCGAGCTGCAGCAGGTCTACGGCGAGGACGAGGTCGGACTTCTCACCGGCGACACCAACATCAACGGGAACGCGCGCGTCGTCGTGATGACCACCGAGGTGCTGCGCAACATGCTCTACGCCGACTCGCCGGCGCTGCGCGGCTTGCGGTACGTCGTGATGGATGAGGTCCACTACCTCGCCGACCGCTTCCGCGGCGCCGTGTGGGAAGAGGTCATCATCCACCTGCCCGCGCGGGTGCGGCTGGTGTCGCTGTCGGCGACCGTCTCGAATGCCGAGGAGTTCGGCGACTGGCTCGACACCGTGCGGGGGGACACCGCCGTCATCGTGTCCGAGACGCGACCGGTGCCCTTGGAACAGCACGTTCTCGTGCGCGGCGACTTGCTGCCCCTGTTCGACGATCGCGCCGGCATCGCGACCGCGCAGGTGAACCAGGAGCTGATGCGCCTGAGGTCCGTGCGCGGCTCGTCGTTCGAGAGCAACCGGCGCGCGCAGGAGCACCGCTCGCAGGAGCACCGTTCGCAGGGACACCGCGCCCACGGTCAGCGGTCCGCAGGCGACCGTGCGCCGGGACAGCGACCGTCCTCCGGCGGGCGGCGCCCCATGCGCGCGGCGAACGCCCAGCGCATCGAGCGCATCGATCGCCCGCAGGTCGTCGAGCTGCTCGCGCGCGCCAACCTGCTGCCCGCGATCTTCTTCATCTTCAGCCGCGCCGGGTGCGAAGGCGCCGTGCAGCAGGTCCGACGTGCCGGCGTGCGCCTCACCGATCGCGACGAACGCGACGAGATCCGGCGCATCGTCGACGAGCGCACGGCCGCGCTTCCCGACGAGGACTTGGCCGTGCTCGGCTTCTGGGAGTGGCGCGAGAACCTGGAGCGCGGCATCGCCGCCCACCACGCCGGTCTGCTGCCCGCCTTCAAGGAGATCGTCGAGGAGCTCTTCCAGCACAAGCTCGTCAAGGTCGTGTTCGCGACCGAGACCCTCGCCCTCGGCATCAACATGCCCGCGCGCACGGTCGTGCTCGAGAAGCTCGAGAAGTTCAACGGCGAGGCGCGGGTCGCGATCACCTCGGGGGAGTACACCCAGCTCACCGGACGCGCGGGACGCCGTGGCATCGACGTCGAGGGTCACGCCGTGATCCAGTGGACCGAGAGCCTCGATCCGCAGGCGGTGGCCGCGCTCGCCTCGCGGCGCACCTATCCGCTCAACTCCAGCTTCCGCCCGACCTACAACATGGCCGTGAACCTCATCGACCAGTTCGGGCGCGCCCGCGCGCGGGAGATCCTCGAATCCTCCTTCGCCCAGTTCCAGGCCGACCGCGCGGTCGTCGGCCTGGCGCGCGAGGTGAAGGAGGCCGAGGACTCGCTCGCCGGGTACACGGCCGCGATGACGTGCGATCGCGGCGATTTCGCCGAGTTCGCGCGGATGCGGCGTGAGCTCACGGATCTGGAACGCAAGGGCGACCGGTCCAGCTCGCCGAAGCTCCGCCAGCAGCGGCAGGAGCAGCTGGAGTCGCTGCGACGGCGTCTGAAGCGGCATCCGTGCCAGACCTGTCCCGATCGCGAGAAGCACGCCCGGTGGGCGGAGCGGTTCTGGAAGCTGCGGCGGCACACCGACAAGCTGCGTCAGCAGATCGATGCGCGCACCGGCACCGTCGCGCGCATCTTCGATCGCGTCGTCGACGTGCTCGCGGCGCTCGACTACGTCGCGGTGGACGCCGACGGCGTGACCACGCTCACCGCGGCCGGCGCGACGATGAAGCGCATCTACGGCGAGCGCGATCTCCTCGTCGCCGAGTCGCTGCGCACCGGCATCTGGGCAGACCTGGATGCCGCGGGGCTCGCCGCGCTGGCCTGCAGCCTCGTCTACGAGCCGCGTCGCGACGAGAGCGGCCCGGGGGAGCGCGGGCTGCCGCGAGGCGCGTTCCGCGACGCGCTGGCGGCCACCCAAGAGCTCTGGGCGCGACTGGACGACCTCGAGCAGGACCACCGCCTTCCCGGGTCCGCGCCCGTCGCCACCGGCCTCGCCCCGGCGATGCACGCCTGGGCGCGCGGCGCGAGCCTCGACCGGGTGCTGCAGGAGGCCGACCTCGCCGCGGGCGATTTCGTGCGCTGGACGAAGCAGACCATCGATCTGCTCGATCAGCTGTCGATGGTCGCCGACCCGCCGATCGCGACCACGGCGCGCTCGGCGCTCGACGCCGTTCGTCGCGGCATCGTCGCTTACGGCTCGTTCTGATCCCGCTCGCTTAGGCTCGTTCCGTGCCCCGACTCCCGCGACCGTCCTCGCCGCCCCCGAGGCCGCTTCTGCCGCTGTGGGCCGCGGCGGTGACCTCGGCCGCGGCGGGGCTGCTGCTGACGCTCGCCTTCCCCGCCCTCTCGTGGTGGCCGGTGGTGTTCGTGGCCGTGCCCCTCGCGCTGGTCGGGCTCATCGGACGCAGCGTGCGCGGTGCGCTCCTGGTCGGGCTGCTGTTCGGAGCCGGGCTGTTCTTCGTGAACTTCTCCTTCACGGCGCGCTATCTCGGTCCGGTGCCGTGGATCGCGCTCGCGAGCCTCGAGTCCGTCCTCACCGCCGTGATGGCGGTGCCGATCGCCCTGGCCTACCGCTGGCTGCCGCGGTGGGCGCCGGGAACGGCGGGTCGTCTGGTGGCGCTTCCGGCGCTCGTCGCGGGACTGTGGGTGTCGCGGGAGGAGCTGCAGGGGACATTCCCCTACGGAGGGTTCCCCTGGACGCGGATCGCCGTCACCCAGGCCGACTCTCCCCTGGTCGACGTGACGTCGTGGACGGGGATGAGTGGGCTGTCCTTCCTGATCGTCTTCGCCTGCGCCGCCGCGGTCGAGGCCGTACGTCTGGGGCGCCTGCGCGATCTGCGCACCGCGCTGCCGGCGGCGCTCACGGTGCTCGTGATGTTCCTGCTGCCGGCCTTCCCCACGACGGATGCCGGCAGCATCCGCGTGGGCGCGGTGCAGGGCAACGGGCCCGCCGGCTACTTCGACGAGCGGGCGGCCTACGACGTCCTGCGGGCTCAGCTGGCGGCGACGGCGCCGATCGAGGACGAGGACATCGACGTGCTGCTGTGGCCGGAGGGCGGCATCGACGCCGACGCCCTGTCGAACACGTCGGTGCGTGCCGCGCTCGACGCGCTCGCGGGCCGCGTCGGCGCGCCGCTGCTCGTGAGCGGCGTGACCCAGCGGGGCGATCAGTACTTCAACTCGTCGATGCTCTGGAAGGACGGAGCCGACAACCCCGTCGCCCTGTACGACAAACGGCATCCCGTGCCCTTCGGGGAGTACGTGCCCGATCGCTGGTTCTACGACATGCTGGCCCCGGATCTCATCGGGCTCATCCAGCGGGAGTACACGCCGGGCACGTCGACACCGATGTTCGACGTCGACGGTGTGGGCGTCGGTCTCGCCATCTGCTTCGACGTCATCTACGACGACGTGATCCGCGAGGGCGCTCTGGCCGGTGCTCAGGTCTTCATGTTCCAGACAAACAACGCCGACTTCCGGGGCACCGACGAGAACCTGCAGCAGCTCGCGTTCGCGCGGATCAGGGCCGTGGAGTCCGGTCGGGCGGTCGTGAACCTCTCCACCGTGGGAACCAGTCAGGTCATCGGTCCGGACGGGCGCACGATCGACGCCCTGCCCGCCGACGAGCCGGGGGCGATGGTCACCGACGTGCCGCTGCGCACCGGTCTGACGCCCGGCATCCTGCTCGGCGAGGCCCTGCAGACCCTGCTCGGGTGGGGGAGCGTCCTCGCTCTGGCGGTGGTCGGCCTCGTCGCGCGGCGCCGCGCGCGCACGCCGAAGACGCCGACCCCCGAAGGGGCCGGCGTCATCACGGGGGAGTGAGCGTCAGGCGCTGAGGCGAGCGTCGCCCGTGGCGCCGCGGCGGGCGCGCAGCAGAGCCAGGCGCTCCTCGAGCAGCTCCTCCAGCTCGGGCACCGTGCGACGCTCCAGGAGCATGTCCCAGTGCGTGCGGGGAGCCTTGTCGCCGGAGTGGTCGATCTCGACGACCGAGTCGCCGACGCGGAGCACGGCCTCGGCGCCGCAGGTGCGGCACTCCCAGGCCTCGGGAAGCTCGGCGTCCGCCGCGAAGGTCATCACGGTCTCGCGTCCGCACTGCGTGCAGACATACGTGTGGTTGGCGCGCTCATGGAACACGACGCCTTCCTCGCTCTGTAGGCTGGAGGCGCCGAGTCGGATGCCGCGCAGGCTGCGATCTGCCATTGTGTGGTCCTCTCGTCGTGTCAGGTATAACGCGCGCACCTGTGTGCATCATCCGAACGGGCGTCCGGCCACCCCCTTTCACAGGGGATGCTCAGCCCGGGTCAGTGCCGCGCGGCGACCGCCTGCAGTGCGAGGTCCGCACGGTCGGTGACGAGGCCGTCCACCCCCAGATCGAGCAGCCTGTCCATGTCGTCGCGGTCGTTGATCGTCCACACGTGGACCTCGACGCCCGCCGCGTGCGCGGCGCGGAGCAGGCGCGGGGTGACGATGCGCACCGCACCCTGGCGCTCCGGAACCTGGAGCGCGTCGACGTCGCGCAGCGCGCGGGCGACAAGGCCCGCCGAACCGGTGGACACCGCCGCCAGGACACGCGCGATGGTGGCCCGGCCGGCGGATGTGGCGGGCTCGCCGCCGAGGTGGCGCGCCGCGTCCAGCGCGTCTCGGCGACGCGCGTCGGAGAAGCTCGTCAGCAGCACGCGATCCGCGTGGGGGACGACGAGGCGTCCTACGGGCCGCGCGGCCGCCGCCGCCTTCACGTCGAGGTTGAAGCGCAGCGTCGGGAACGCCGAGAGGGTGTCCGCCGCGGTGGCGAGCCCACCCCGATCGGCCATGATGCGTTCGAGCTCCGCGTGGTGCACCGCCGCGATCGCGCGCGGGTCGCCGGTCACGCGTCGCAGGTCGTCGTCGTGGAAGAAGACCACGACGCCGTCGGCCGTGAGGTGGCAGTCCGACTCGACGTAGACCGCTCCGGCGGCATGGGCCGCCGCGAACGCGGCGACGCTGTTCTCCACGATGCCCTCGGCATCCGGGGGAACGAACCCGCGGTGGGCGAGCACCCGCGGTGACGACGTCCCCGTGAACCAGGGGTGGGTCACGACGGATCGACGGGAGGCGTGTGCGGTGCGGGCGCGGCGCTCGGCGGCGGGGTCGGCCCGGATGCACCCGCGGCCGCGTCGGTGCGTGCGGCGAACGCGCCGCCCAGGCCCTTCATCGCTTCGGTGAACTCGCTCGGGATGATCCAGAGCTTGCTCGATGCGCTGTTGCTGATCTTCGGCAGCGTCTGGAGGTACTGGTACGCCAGCAGCTTGTCGTCGGGGCGTCCGGCGTGGATCGCGGAGAAGACGTTCTGGATGGCGGCCGCTTCACCTTCGGCCCGCAGGATCGCCGCCTGCTTGTCGCCCTCCGCCCCGAGGATGGCGGCCTGACGGCGTCCCTCCGCCTCGAGGATCTGAGACTGCTTCGAGCCCTCGGCGGTCAGGATCGTCGCGCGGCGCTCCCGCTCGGCGCGCATCTGCTTCTCCATCGAGTCCTGGATCGAGTGGGGCGGGTCGATGGCCTTGAGCTCAACGCGCGACACCCGCAGACCCCACTTCCCGGTCGCCTCGTCGAGCACGACGCGCAACTGACCGTTGATGTTGTCACGGCTGGTGAGGGCCTGCTCGAGGTTCAGCCCGCCGACGACGTTGCGCAGTGTCGTCGTGGTGAGCTGCTCCACCGCCGACAGGTAGTTGGCGATCTCGTAGGTGGCCGCGCGTGCGTCGGTGACCTGGAAGTAGACGACGGTGTCGATCGAGACCACGAGGTTGTCCTCGGTGATGACCGGCTGCGGCGGGAACGAGACGACCTGCTCGCGCATGTCCACGAGCGGGCGCAGGCGGTCGATGAACGGGACGAGCAGGTTCAGGCCGGGGGAGAGGGTGCGCTGGTAGCGGCCGAGGCGCTCGACGACACCGGAGTAGGCCTGGGGGATGATGCGGATGGACCGGAAGAGGACCACGATCACGAAGATCGCGACGACGACCAGGAGGACGATCACGAAGATCTGTCCGACGAATGCTCCGACGTCGACCATCAGTCGGTGCTCCTTTCGGGGGAGTCGGATGCCGCGGGGGACCCCGGGGCGGGAAGCGGGGCAGCGGGCGCGACTTCGACGGTCGCCCCGCGCACGGCGGTGACCACGGCGCGGTCGCCCGGGCCGAGCGGCGCGGCGGACGGCGCGAGCTCGGCGGTCCACTGCTCTCCGTTGTCGAGGCGGACGTATCCGCGCCCGTCGACGAAGGCGGCGCTGACGCGCGCACCCATCCCGTAGAGCGCGTCGACGTTCGTCGGGTGCGGCTGGCTGGAGCGGTGCAGTGCGCGCAGCAGGAGCGGGCGGATCGTGAACAGGAGCAGGGCCGACACGGCGGCGGCGATGAGCACCTGCAGCCACCAGGGGCCGCCGAGGAGGTTCACGCCGAGGCCGCCGATGAGCGAGCCCGCGGCCAGCATGAGGAAGGTGAACTCGAGGGTCAGCAGCTCGATGATCACGAAGATCACGGCCAGCACGAGCCAGGCGATCCACAGATACTGCGTCAGATCGGGCAGCATGCGAGCTCCCTTCGAGTTCTTGTTCGAACCCTAACACCCGGTCTCTCCGTTGCGGTGGCCGCTCGCCGGTCGGCGCGAGGCCCCGGTTGATAGTGTCGAGAGGGCCACGGCGAACTCCGCCCGGCATCCGTCATTTCGCAGGAGCAATCATGTCCCAGCCCATTCCCGCCGGTTCGCTCGCCGGAAGGACGGCGCTCGTCACCGGGTCCTCGCGCGGCATCGGCGCCGACACGGTCCGTTACCTCGCCGAAGGCGGCGCGAACGTCGTCATCAACTTCCGCAACAAGGCGCCGCGCGCGGAGAAGCTCGCCGCGCAGCTGCGCGAACTGGGCGTCGAGGTGCTCGTCGTGGGGGCCGACCTCACCGACCCGGGTTCCGTCGAGGCGATGATGACCGCCGTGCAGGAGACCTTCGGGCAGCTCGATCTGCTCGTCCTCAACGCCTCCGGCGGGATGGAGAGCGGCATGGGCGAGGACTACGCGCTCGTGCTCAACCGCGATGCGCAGCTGAACGTGCTCGATGCGGCCCTGCCGCTGCTGCACGACGGTTCCCGCGTCGTCTTCGTGACCAGCCACCAGGCCCACTTCATCCGCACGACGCCGACCATGCCCGAGTACGAGCCGGTCGCCCTGTCCAAGCGCGCCGGCGAGGATGCGCTGCGTGAGCGGATTCCGGCTCTCGCCGAGCGCGGCATCGACTTCGTGGTCGTCTCCGGCGACATGATCGAGGGCACGATCACCGCGACGCTGCTCGAGCGCGCCAACCCGGGGGCCATCGCCGACCGTCGCGAGTCGGCGGGCAAGCTCTACAACGTGTCCGAGTTCGCCGCGGAGGTCGCTCTGGCCGCCGTCGAACCCGTTCCCGCCGACAACACGAGGCTCGTCGGAGACGTGAGCTCGTTCGGCGGGGAGTGAGCATGCGCGCCGTCGACATCACCTCCCTGACCACGGTCGGTCGCCCGAGCATCGCCCCCGACGGCGCGTTCTCGGTCTTCGCGACCTCGCGCCCCGACCTCGACGCCGACCGCAACGTCGGCCAGATCTGGCGGATCGACCTGCCCGACGGCGAGCCGCGTCGACTGACGCGCGGCACGGCCGACGCCGAGCCGCAGGTGTCACCGGACGGCGGACGCATCGCCTTCGTCCGCGGCGACGCCGACGGTACCCCGCAGGTGTTCGTCCTCCCCGCGACGGGCGGCGAGCCGGTGCAGGCGACCGACGCCCGCGGCGGCGTCGGCTCGTACGCCTGGTCTCCCGACGGCACGCGCATCGCCTTCACCGCCCGCGTACCCGAGCAGGGCCGCTACGGCACCGTCGAGGGCCGCTCCGCCGACGCGGAGTCGCCGCGGCGCATCACCGGGGTGCGCTGGCACGCGAACGGTCTCGGCTACATCGGCGACCGTCCGTCGCACGTCTTCGTCGTCGATGCGCCGGATGCGGGTGCGGAGCCGTTCTACACGCCCGCGCCGACCGCGGACGGCGCGAACGCGGGCGCCAAGGCGAAGCGGGTCGCAGCGGATGCCGTCGCCCTGACCTCGGGGGCGGCATCGCACCATGGCGTCGTCTTCACCGCCGACGGTTCCCACGTGCTCACGGTGGTCGACGAGATCGAGCACGACCGCCGCGACCTGCGCACCCCCCTCATCGCGGTCGCCGTCGACGGCTCGGGCAGCGTCGAGGTGATCGCGCGCGAGGCCGGCTATTCCGTCGACGAGGTCGCCGTCGCGGCGGACGGCACGATCGCGATGCTGGCATCGCGGCCGGGTGCGTCGGGCATCGACTTCATCGCCCCCGACGTCGCGCTGTACGTCCTCGACGGTCCGGTGTCGGCGGTCGTCCCGCGTCGACTCACCGATCCCGAGGCGACCGACCTCGGCGAGGTCGGTTCGCACATCACGCCCATCGGTGCCGATTTCCTCGTGCAGAACCGCACGCGTGGCCGTGTCGAGTTGCTTCGTGTCACCCGTGACGGCGACGTCTCGGTGCTCGTCGACGGCGACGTCGAGGTCGGTGGACACGCGGCGGCGGGGGAGCGGATCGTCTACGCCCACGCGACGCCGCGAAGCCTCGGCGAGCTTTCGCTCGTCGGCGAGGGTGCCCTCACGGCGTTCGGAGACGCGACGGAGCGCTCCATCGTGGTGCGTCCGGAGGAGCGGGAGATCGTCGGTCGCGACGGCTATCCCGTGCACGGCTGGGTCGCCGTCCCGGCGGGTGAGGGGCCTTTCCCCGTCATCCTGCAGATCCACGGAGGACCGTATGCGTCCTACGGCATACACGTCTTCGATGAGACCCAGGTGCTCGTCGATGCCGGCTACGCGGTCGTGTACTGCAATCCGCGGGGGAGTGCGGGCTACGGCCGCGCGCACGGACGAAGCATCCGTGGCGCGATGGGCACGCTCGACCTGGCCGATGTCCTCGACTTCCTCGACGGCGTGGTCGACGGCGACGACCGTCTGGACGGTGCCCGTGTCGGTATCCAGGGCGGCTCGTACGGCGGCTATCTGACCGCGTGGACGATCGCTCACGATCATCGGTTCGCGGCGGCGATCGTCGAGCGCGGGTTCCTCGATCCGGTCAGCTTCCAGGGAACGAGCGACATCGGCTCGTTCTTCGGCGACGAGTACGTCGGCACCGACCCGGAGGACATGGCGCGGCAGAGTCCGATGGCCGTCGTCGGTGCGGTGCGCACGCCCACGCTGGTGATGCACTCGGAGCTCGACTTCCGGTGCCCGCTGGAGCAGGCGACGCGCTACTACACCGCCCTGAAGCGGCAGGGCACCGAGGCGGAGATGCTGATCTTCCCCGGCGAGAACCACGAGCTCACCCGGTCGGGTCGACCGCGACACCGCGTCGAGCGCTTCGATGCGGTGCTCGACTGGTGGGCGCGCCATCTGCCGGCCGGCTGACCGACGGCATCCGCGACGCAGAAGCGCCCCGCGACCTCTCGGTCGGCGGGGCGCTTCTGCGTCGGATCACTTGCCGAACGAGAAGGCACGTCCGATCTGGATGACACCCATCACGACGGCCGAGATGCCCAGCAGCCACCACAGCACCACGGCGCCCCAGAGCGGCGAGAACAGCAGGGTGACGCCGGCGATGATCGAGATGATCGCGTAGAAGATCGTCCAGCCGCGCGACGGGGCCAGGTCGAGGGTCGACAAGGCGACGACGCCCTCGATGATCCACATGATCCCGACGAGGATGCCGAGGAACGCGGCGAGGGTGACGGCGGTCGCACCGAGGTTGGTGAACGCGACGATGCCGGCGACGACGAACAGGACACCGAGCAGCACGTGTCCGATCCGCGACCAGCCGCCCTTTCCGGCGGCGAAGATGCCCAGGCCCGCGTAGACGAGACCGGCGATGATCGCGTAGACCGCGATGAGCGCGGTGACGACCATCGCGGTCTTGCCGGGCCAGACGAGGATGACGATGCCGAGGATGACCGACAACACACCACCCAGACCCAGTGCGGTCCGGATGCCGTTCGTTGCCGTCTTCTCGAGGGACGGTTCAGCAGTCATGGCGAAGCCCTTTCTGAAAATCTCCTGTGAGCGGAGATGTTCTCAGGGTAGCGCTGTTGCGCGGACGGTGCGGAAAGTGACGCGCGGAGTACGCGACGGTTTCGCCGACGGGGGAGAGGGGGTCAGGGCCTCGCGGAGCCGGAATCCTCCTCTGGCTCGCCGCGGCGCTCGATCGCCCCGAGGGCGAACGGAAGGCCGACGGCGAGGGAGGTCAGCAGGAGGCCTCCGATGAAGACCAGCCCTTCGTACTCGGCGACGTTGAAAGCGAACCCCATGAGGTACATGCCGCCGAGGAACAGGACGAGGTAGAGGACGAACACGGGGGAGTCTCCTTCGGAGGGAAGCGATCACACGCAGGTGATTCGTGTGCGTACTATTAGTGTACTAACTAATGATCTGCGCGGTGTCATCACGACCCCGCCGGCGACCCCCAGCCGAGATGAGCATGACCGACCAGACTTTCCCCCCTCCGCAGACTCCGATCTGCGGGGGATGATCGACCACACGCTGTTGACGCCGGAGGCCACCGCCGCCCAGGTCGACGCGCATCTGCGCGAGGCGCTCGACCTCGGTGTCGGTGCGGTGTGCATCCGTCCGACGCTGATTCCCGCCGATGCGTACGGGCTCCGCGTGGTCACGGTGTGCGGGTTCCCGTCGGGTGCCCACGATCCGCGGGTGAAGGCGCTCGAGGCCGAGCTGGCGCTGGCGCGGGGTGCGGACGACATCGACATGGTCGTCGACCTCGGCGCGGTGGCTTCGCACGACTGGGCTGCCGTTCGTCGTGACATCGATGCCGTCCGCGCGGTCGTGCCGAGCGAGAAGACGCTGAAGGTGATCATCGAGTCCGCGGCGCTCTCGGAGGACGAGATCATCCGCTGCAGCGAGATCGGTGCCGAGGCGGGTGTCGACTACATCAAGACGTCGACGGGCTATCATCCCGCTGGCGGGGCCTCGGTATCCGACGTCGCCCTGATCGCACGGATCGTCGGGCCCCACGTCGGAGTGAAGGCGTCGGGCGGCATTCGCACTCGGGCGCAGGCGATCGCGCTCGTGAACGCGGGAGCCTCCCGCCTCGGCGTCTCGTCGACACGTGCATTGCTCGCCGACGAAGCTGCGGATGCCGCACCCGTCGGCGGGGATGCCGTGTCGTACTGACGCGCCCGGGGGGCGCGCATGGGGCGCTCGGTGGCACCTGTCGCGTTCCCTCTCGGCCTTCTCCTGTAACGCCGATAATGCACATTATGTCAACTCGAAGAGAGTGTCGTCGCGTCTCTCGCGCAGCGGTCGCTCCCCTCTCCGGCCGTGCGTCGTCGGCGCCGTGCTGCCGGTGGCGGACATGAGCCCGGTCTAGTCATTACGTCGCGGACAACGGACGCGAGGCCTGTCGCCTGCTCTTGACGCCGTTGTCGCGATCGCGCGAGTTCGAAGCCGAGCCGCAACCCTGCTTGTATCCCAAACGTGGTACAACTTGTGATAGAACTATGACACAAGAGTGGCGGGAGAGACCATGTACGGATTGAGGATCGCGGGCTTCGCTCCGATCGACTGGTTGGCGGCGGCGTTCTCGACGCCCCTCACGTCTCTGGTTCTGGCGATGATCGCCGTCGGCGGGTATGTCGCTTTTACGGGGTCTGGCCGACACGCCCCCATGGTGTTGCACGGGGCCGCCGAGCGGTCGGTGAACAAGCGATACGCACATGAGCGTCGCGCTCTGGCGATCTCTGCCCTCGCGGTGGTCGCTGTTTTCGCGGCTGAGGACATCGTGCGCGGCTCTGCGCTCCATGCGGACGGCGCGGTGTCATGGTGGCGATTCGCCACCCCCGTCGTATCCAGCGCTCTCGCCGTCGGTGTTCTCGCTGCCGTGATCACGCGGCGAGGATCCGGGCCCGCCGAAGCTGCGGTCATGACAGGAGCGCGGCGAACGTGGACGACCTTCGGTCCCCGCGTGGGCCTCATCCTGTGCGGTGTCGTGTCCGTGTTTCTCATCGCGACGACGATCGGCGCCGGGCTGACGTCGTCTGCTGATGACCGCGGTCAGCACATCTGGCTCGAGATTCCCATCCCGAACGAAGCCGCGATCGATCCGATCCGGCTCGGGTACTACGGATGGGCGTTCGGTGCGCCGGTCCTGATCGCCGTCGCGGCTCTGCTCGTCACGACAGTGATCGCACTGCGTCGCAACGCCGCGCGGCCCTTCATCCGCCCGGAGACGGTCGCAGCGGAACGCGGACTTCGCGCGGATGTCGCGAGCGGCGCCGTCGCACTGTCGACGGCCGGGATGCTGCTGGCGATGGGCGGGGCATGGCGGCTCATCGCCCGCGCGGGCTCACCGGCGCAGTTGTGGATTGACGGCCAGAACGGTGGCGAGCCGTACGACGCGACATGGCGGTACGCGGAACTCGCTTCCGTCGCCGGTTGGGCGGCTCCCATTCTCGAGCTCATCGCGTTCGGCCTCCTCTTCGTCGTCGCCGCCAAGATGGGGAAGAAGCGCCCCTCCTCCCCTGACGCGCGCATCGACGAGCTGGCCGACGCGGCGGGGACGGGTCGGTGAGCGCCCACCGGGCGCTGTCGCCGGCAGACGACGGCAGCCCCACGATGGACATCTACCGGCAGTTCCGTGGTCTCATCGTCTCCGGCCAGCTGGGGGCCAACGAGCGGCTGCCTACCGTGCGCCAGACCGCCAGCGACCTCGGCGTTGCGGCCGGCACCGCCGCGAAGGCGTACAAGATGCTCGAGCAGGACGGACTCGTGGTCACCCGGACCGCCGCCGGCACGCGGGTCGCCGAGTCGGCCGCACGCCTTCCTCTCTCGGTCGCCCGGCGGATACGCGAACTGGTGACCGCAGCCGACGCTGCCGGCGCCGAGCTCGACGATGTCATCGACGTCCTTCGTGTCACGTGGCGAACGACAGTCGACGGTGGATTCACGGGGTCACCGCAGGAAGCCATGTGAGGAGCCCTGTAAAACCCCAGCCTCGCTACCCTGAACGGATGACGGACTCCCCCGAGACGTGGCGCGCGATCATCGCGGCGTTGCGCGACGACGACGTCCGTGCGGTCCTCGCGGAGACGGCGTCCCCGCCGCGAACGCCACGAGCGCGCGAGCGAGCCCTCGACCGCCTCACGGCTCTCGGCCTGGTGGTGCGCGGCGGCGACGGCATCCGCTTCGACGATGCCCCGCTGCGGGCTCTTCTGGTGGCGCCGCCTCGCCCGCGCGGGCCCGAGCGCTTCCTCGACCACGACGGTCGCATCGATCGGTATCCCTCGCAGCAGGGTGAGCGTGTCGCGCTGCTCCGTCTCGTCACGGAGCGCGCCTTCTCCCCCGGCGTCCTCATGAGCGAGCGCGACGTCAACGAGCGGCTCGAGCCGTACGCGCCGAGCGGCGATGTCGCCGTGCTCCGACGTCACCTGGTCGATCACGGACTCCTCGTCCGCACGCCGTCCGGGTCCGAATACACGCTCGCACGCGAGTAGCGTTGAGGGGTGAGCTCGCCCCGCCTCTCCCCCGCGTCCGTCGGGCCGGATGCCAGAGCCTGGCTCATCTGGGGCGTGGGCGTCGCGGCCTACATGCTCGCCGTGATCAACCGCTCCTCGCTGTCGGCGGTGGGCGTCGACACCGCACAGCGATTCGGGGCGGATGCCGCGACGCTCTCGATGTTCGCCGTCGTCCAGCTCGCCGTCTACGGCGGCATGCAGATTCCGATCGGCCTCCTGCTCGACCGTTACGGCGCCCGCCCGATCATGACGGCGGGGATGCTGCTCATGGCGGCGGGACAGCTGACTCTCGCCTTCTCCCCCAGCGTCGGCGTCGCGATCTTCGCCCGGATGCTGCTCGGCGCCGGCGATGCGGCGATCTTCCCGGGGGTGCTGCGCCTCGTCGCCGTGTGGTTCCCGGCGCAGCGCGGTCCGCTGATGGGTCAGCTCACCGGACTCGTCGGACAAGCGGGACAGCTCCTGGCCCTCGCGCCGCTCGCCGTGATGCTCCACGCCACGAGCTGGGAGATCGTGTTCGGCGGCATCGCCGGGCTGTGCGTGCTGTTCGGCATCCTGGTGTGGGCCGTCATCCGCAATCATCCCCCCGCGCTGCGCGCCGATGTCTCGGTCGACACCAGCACCGGGGCGATCAGGGTGGTGCGCTCGTCCATGGACACCGGCGTCGGCATCCGCGCCGCCTGGGCGCACCCCGGCACCCGCCTCGCGTTCTGGTCGCACTTCACGGCTCCCTTCGCCGGCACGGCGTTCGTGCTGCTGTGGGGAACGCCCTTCCTGACGGCCGGTGAGGGGCTCAGCGCCGCCCAGTCGGCGGGCGTGCTGTCCACGTACGTCGTCGTGGGCATGGCGCTCGGCCCGATCATGGGCGACATCTCCCGTCGCATCCCGCATCTGCGCTCGCGCGCCCTGGTGCTGCCGGCGGTGGCGACCCAGTTCAGCGTGTGGATGGTGGTCGTCGCCTGGCCCGGACCTGCGCCGCTCTGGCTGCTGTACGCGCTGGCGGTCGCTCTCGCCATGGGCGGTCCGGCCTCGATGATCGCGTTCGACCATGCGCGCACGCACAACCCGGCGCACCGGTTGAGCACGGCGACGGGTATCACCAACGTCGGCGGCTTCCTCGCCGCGCTGATCGCGATCTTCGCGATCGGTCTGGCCCTCGACCTGCAGGGTGCGGGCACGCCCGACACCTACCGGCTGGACGCGTTCCGCATCGCCTTCCTGGCTCAGGTGCCGCTGTGGGCGCTCGGATGGACCTTCATCGTCATCGAACGGCGCAAGACCCGGGTTCTTCTGGGCATGGACCCGCCGCGCCGCCCGCGCGCGAAGGGCTGAACGGGGCGAGGGTGAGCCCGCTCAGACGGTGCCGTCGCCGGAGGTGCGCGACTCGGTCTGGGTGATCCGCTCCCCCACCCCGGGCTCGACGGTGCGCGTCACCTGCTGCGTCGAGCGACGACGAAGCAGGAGGACGAGCCCGATGATGAAGACGAGCACACCGGCGCCCATCAGGATGTAGCCGATCATGTCGAGGTCCACGTACGGGACGTCGACGTTCACCGCGAAGACCAGGATGGCTCCGATGACGAACAGCGCGATGCCGGCTCCGATGCTCATGGCGTTCTCCTTGGGTGGGGTTCGGGTGACGGGATGAGACGTCCCCATCGTGGCCGACCCGTGATCGCGTGCCCATGCCCTTGACAGTCACGGGCGCGCGACGCTAGCGCGGGGCGATCTCCACCCATCCGCCGCCGAACTTCGGCTCGCGTCCATCACCCGACGACGTTCCGGTCAGCCGCCGGCGCACCCAGGGGCCCAGGTGCTCGCGGACGTAGTCGCGCTGAGCGAGCCGCACGGCATCGGGGATGGCCGGCATGCTCCACCATCCGTCGGGCACGGCCTCCCCCAGGGCGTCGAGCACGCGGGCGGCGACCCGATGGTGGCCGCGGCTGTTCATGTGGAGGCGATCCTCGGACCAGTAGGACGGGTCGGACAGTTCGGCGTCGGGCCAGTTGAGGGCGCGGACGACGTCATCACGGTCGCCGACACGGTCGATGACGGCATCCGACATCAGATCGCCCCGCCGCTGGATCAGGCGGCCCATCGGCAGTTGCGCCGACGGGTTCGCGCCCGAGAGGAGGACGAGCGTGACGCCCTCCTCGTCGCAGCGGCGCAGCACCTGGCTGAAGGCGTCGGCGATGTGCGCGATGGACGTCCGCGGGCGCAGCATGTCGTTGCCGCCGCCGTTGAACGACAGATGCGTCGGCTTCAGTGCCAGTGCCGCCTCCAGCTGCTGACGCACGATCGGCCAGATCAGCTTCCCGCGGATCGCGAGGTTCGCGTACTGAAGGGGTTCCCCACGCGAGTCGGCCCACCCCTGCGCCGCGAGATCCGCCCAGCCGCGGACCCGGCCGTCGGGAAGCTCGTCGCCGACACCCTCCGTGAACGAGTCCCCGATCGCCACGAAACGCACGTCTGTCACCCGCTCAGCCTACGCCGCGCGTCACCCGACACGTCTCCTTCATTCGTCCCCTGTGGTCGCATCCCTGTGCGCAGAGCGACCACAGGGGACGGATGAAGCGGATGCCGGGGCGTCAGCGGTCGTCGAGGGCGGCGCCGCGGTGGTCGGCCGACCCCCATGCCGCAGCGGCGGCGAGGACGAAGAACGCGGCGAACACCACGAACAGCAGCGGGGCTCCGCCGCCCGCGAGCAGCGGCGACACGCTCAGCGGTGCGACGATCGACGCGATGCGTCCGACGCCGGCCGCCCATCCGGCCCCGGTCGCGCGCAGCGACGTCGGATAGTTCTCGGGCGTGACCGCGTACAGCGCGCCCCACGCGCCCAGGTTGAAGAACGACAGGGCCATCCCCGCCCCGATGATCATGCCCTCGGTCGATGCGGTTCCGAAGACGACGGCGGCCGCGGCGGATCCGGCGAGGAACATCGAGAGCGTGAGGCGGCGACCCCAGACCTCGATCAACCAGGCCGCCACCGCGTAGCCCGGCAGCTGTGCGAGGGTGATGATCAGCGTGAACCCGAACGACTTCACGAGGCCATAGCCCTGCGCGAAGAGGATCGTCGGCATCCAGATGAATGCGCCGTAGTAGGCGAAGTTGACGCAGAACCAGACGGTCCACAGCGCCGCGGTCCGCACGCGGAACTCGCTCGACCAGAGCGCGCGGACGCCTCCCGTCGCGAGTGCGGGGCCGTCCGCCGACCCCGCCGGGGCGTGGCGGCGGTGCCCCCCGCCGAGCACGGGCGACGACTCGAAGCCGGCCGTGATCGCCTCCGCCTGCGCGACGCGCCCGCGGCGCACGAGCCAGCGCGGCGACTCCGGCAGGCCCCAGCGCACCACGAGCGCGTACACGGCCGGAACCGCACCCAGCGCGAACGCCCAGCGCCAGCCGTCGGCGGATGCCGGGACCACGAAGAAGCCGATGAGGGCCGCCGCCGTCCACCCGACGGCCCAGAACGCCTCGAGGATCACGATGAGCCGTCCGCGCATCCGCGCCGGGGCGATCTCGCTCACGTAGGTGCTCGCCACGGGGAGCTCCGCGCCGAGTCCCAGGCCGACCAGCACCCGCAGGGCGATCAGGGCGGCCAGCCCGCCGGCGAGGGCGCTCGCGCCCGTCGCGACGCCGTAGACGAGCAGTGTGATCGCGAACACCGACCGACGGCCGAACCGATCGGCGAGCAGGCCGCCGAGACTCGCCCCGATCGCCATGCCGACGAAGCCCGCCGAGGCGATCCACGACGCCTGCTCCCCCGTCAGCGACCATTGCGCGATGAGCGCCGTCAAGACGAAGGAGACCAGGCCGACATCCATCGCATCCAGTGCCCACCCGAGGCCGGAACCGGTGAGCACCTTCAGGTGCCGACGGGTGAACGGCAGCGCGTCCAGCCTCTCGCCCACGTCGGCGCGCGCCGAGACGCGGGGGGCGGCCGCAGCATCCGTCATGACTGAACCCTTCTCAGGATGCCGCGAGCATCTCGCTCACGAGCGGTGCGACCCGGGTGCCGTACAGCTCGATGGAGTGCATCAGCTTCGCGTGCGACAGGGTGCCGTTCGCGTACTTCAGGTCGAAACGCGTGGCGCCGAGGGTCTTCATCGTGGCCGCGATCTTGCGGGCCACGGTCTCGGGCGAGCCTGCGTAGACGGAGCCCTCGGGCCCGATGTCGTGCTGGAACTGCAGCCGGCTGTACGGCGGCCAGCCGCGCTCGGCGCCGATCGCATTGCGGTTGATCTCCATCGCCGGGTACAGCTCGTCCCAGGCCTGGGCGTCGGTGTCGGCGATGTGGCCGGGAGAGTGCACGCCCACCGGCATCGGGGCGGTGTGACCGAACGAGGCGAGCGAGCGGTGGTAGAGATCGACGTAGGGACGGAAGCGGTCCGCGGACCCGCCGATGATCGCGAGCATGAGGCCGTACCCGTACCGCGCGGTGCGCACCACCGACTCCGGCGAGCCGCCGACACCGACCCAGGCGCGGAGACCGTTCTCCGTCTTCGGGTAGACGTCCGCGGCGGTGAGCGACGCGCGTGTCGTCCCCTGCCACGTCACGGGCTTCTCGGTCAGCAGCTGCGAGAAGAGGTCGAGCTTCTCCTCGAACAGCACCTCGTAGTCGCTGAGGTCGTAGCCGAACAGCGGGAACGACTCGATGAACGAGCCCCGTCCGAGGATCACCTCGGCGCGACCGGACGACAGCGCGTCGAGGGTCGCGAAGCGCTCGTAGACACGCACCGGATCGTCGCTGGAGAGCACGGTGACGGCCGTACCGAGATGGATCTTCTCGGTACGGGCCGCCGCCGCGGCGAGCACGAGTTCAGGGCTCGACACCGCGAACTCGTGCCGGTGGTGCTCCCCCACGCCGAAGAACGACAGGCCGACCTGATCGGCCAGCACCGCCTGATCGACGATGTCGCGGATCGTCTGCGCGTCGCTCAAGCGCGTGCCGTCATCGCCGACCGTGACGTCGCCGAAGGTGTCCAGTCCCAACTCTGCATTCATGTGAATGAGAACCTTCCGCGCGTCGGCCGCATTCCCGGTCAGCCCTGCGCGAGGGCCATCCGCAGGGTGTCGAGTCCGACACCGCCCAGTCGCAGCGCCCGCATGTGGAAGCGCTTGATGTCGAAGTCGTCGCCCTCGCGTTCGGCGGTCTCGTCGCGGATCTGCTCCCAGATACGCTGTCCGACCTTGTAGGAGGGCGCCTGACCCGGCCAGCCGAGGTAGCGGTTCACCTCGAACTGGATGAACTCGTCCGACATGTTGACGTTGCGGCGCATGAACTCGAGCGCGAAGTCGGCATCCCAGATGCCCTCGCCGTCGGGGCGCGGCTTGCCCAGGTGCACGCCGATGTCGAGGACGACGCGGGCGGCGCGCATGCGCTGACCGTCGAGCATGCCGAGACGGTCGGCGGGGTCGTCGAGGTAGCCCAGCTGCTCCATGAGGCGCTCCGCGTACAGGGCCCAGCCCTCCGCGTGACCGCTGGAGCCCGCGAGGAGGCGGCGCCAGGAGTTGAGCTCGGCACGGTTGTAGACGGCCTGCGCGATCTGCAGGTGATGACCGGGAACGCCCTCGTGGTAGACCGTCGTCAGCTCGCGCCAGGTGTCGAAGGAGTCGACGCCCTCGGGCACCGACCACCACATGCGACCGGGACGGGAGAAGTCGTCCGTGGGGCCCGTGTAGTAGATGCCGCCCTCGTTGGTGGGCGCGATCATGCACTCCAGGCGACGGATCTGCTCCGGGATGTCGAAGTGGGTCTTGCCGAGCTCCTCGACCGCGCGGTCGCTCGTCGCCTGCATCCACTCCTGCAGCGCGACGGTGCCGCGAAGCTTGCGGGCCTCGTCGTTCTCCAGGAACGCGACGGCCTCCTCGACGCTGGCTCCCGGAAGGATCTCGTTCGCGATGGCCTCCTGCTCGGCGACCATGCGGGCGAGCTCTTCCAGACCCCACTCGTAGGTCTCATCCAGGTCGATGACCGCGCCGAGGAAGCTCCGGGAGTGCAGTGCGTACAGCTCACGACCGACGCCGTCCACCTCGGAGGCCGCGGGAGCGAGCTCGGTGCGCAGGAAGTTCGCGAGCTCGTCGTACGCGACCCGCGCCGCACCGGCATGACCGGACAGGGTCTTGGCGAGCGAGGCGGGCAGCTGCCCCTCGGCGGGGGCGGCGTCGGCGGCGAAGGTCGCGAAGAAGCCGTTGTCGGACGTGTACCGCGCGATCTGACCGATGACCTCGGTGACCTGGCGGCGGGCCGGCACGACCCCGGTCGCGATCCCTTCGCGGAGGGTCTCGATGTAGCCGCCGATCGCCTCGGGGATGGCGGACAGCCGCGTGGCGATGACCGACCAGTCGTCGATCGTGTCGGTGGGCATGAGGTCGAAGACGCTGCGCAGCTCCTGCGCGGGCGAGGCGATGACGTTGACGTCGCGCAGGTGGGCGCCCGCCTCGTACAGCGCGATCGAGAGCTCCAGGTCTCCGCTCAGGTCGGCCTTGGTGACGACGTCGACGTCGTCGACCGGCTCGGCGGCCTGCAGGGCGGCGAGGGCGGCGCGCGCGGCGTCCACGCGCGCGGCGGCGCCGGCGAGCGAGTAGTCGTCGAGTCGGCCGTTGTGCTCGAAGCGTCCGATGTAGGTGGCCAACCCCGGGGAAAGCTCGGCACAGGTGTCGACCCATGCCTCAGCGATCGCGTCGATCGGCGTGGGGGTACGGGGGGAATCAGTCATTCTTCGAGCCTAATCCCGACACGGCCTCGACGTGGGGCGGGATGCCGACGACCGCGGAACCGGATGCCACCGCGGCCGCGCCCGCTCAGTGCCCCGCGATGTCCCAGTTCTCGCCCCGGCCGATCTGGACGTCGAGCGGCACCGACAGCTCCGCGGCGTCACCCATGCGGTCGTGGACGATCTTCTCGACCGTGTCCCACTCCCCCGGTGCCACCTCCACCACGAGCTCGTCGTGGATCTGGAGCAGGACCCGCGATGCGACGCCCTGCGCGCGGAACTCGTCGTGGATGCGGAACAGCGCGATCTTCATGATGTCCGCGGCGCTGCCCTGGATCGGGGCGTTCAACGCGGCGCGCTCCGCGTTCTCGCGCAGCACGCGGTTGGGGCTCGCGAGATCGGGGAAGGGGCGGCGGCGCCCGAAGATCGTCTCCGTGTAGCCGTCGATGCGCGCCTGCTCGACGGAGGAGCGCAGGTAGTCGCGCACCGCGCCGAAGCGGGCGAAGTACTCGGTCATCAGCAGCTTCGCCTCGGACTGTTCGATGCGCAGCTGCTTCGACAGGCCGAACGCGCTCAGGCCGTACACCAGGCCGTAGCTCATCGCCTTGACCTTGGTGCGCATGGCGGACGTCACGTCGGCCGGCTCGACGCCGAACACCCGTGCCCCGACGAACCGGTGCAGGTCCTCGCCCGAGTTGAACGCCTCGATCAGACCGGCGTCGCCCGAGAGGTGCGCCATGATGCGCATCTCAATCTGCGAGTAGTCCGCCGTCAGCAGGGTATCGTAGCCCTCGCCGACCTCGAACGCGGCGCGGATGCGCCGAGACTCCTCGGTGCGGATGGGGATGTTCTGCAGGTTCGGGTCGGTGCTCGACAGACGCCCCGTCTGGCTGCCCGTCTGCACGTACGTCGTGTGGATGCGGCCGTCGGAGCCCGCGGCGCGATCGTTGCCGATCGACGAGTCGAGCGACTCGATGATCTGCCGGAGCTTGGTGGCTTCGCGGTGCTGCAGGAGCAGATCGAGGAACGGATGCGGGTGCGACTCCTGCAGGTCGGCGAGCACCGCGGCATCCGTCGAGTACCCGGTCTTCGTCTTGCGCGTCTTGGGCAGCTCGAGCTGCTCGAACAGCACGTCTTGCAGCTGCTTGGGCGAGCCGAGGTTGACCTCCCGCCCGATCTGCGCGTAGGCGAGCTGGGCCACGGCGTCGGCCCGCGCGCCGAGCTCCGTGGAGAACGCAGAGAGCTTCTCGTGCGAGACGGCGACGCCGGCCAGCTCCATGTCGGCGAGCGTGTCGAGGGTGGGCAGCTCGATCTCGGTCATGACGCGGGCGACGGATGCCGGGATCTGCGCACGCATCTCGTCGGCGACCCGCAGCGCGTACCACGAGAGCTGGCCCGGGGTCGCGCCCTCGGTCTCGGGCACGAGCTGGGTGGGATCCGCCTCGGGGAGCTTCTCGTCGAGGTAACGGTCGACGAGGTCGGACAGCCCCTTGTCGGGGAAGCTCGGACGCAGCAGCCAGCCGGCGAGGATCGGGTCGAAGACGAGCCCCTGCAGGCGCACGCCCGCGCGGCGCAGGGCCTTCACCTGGGGCTTCGCGTCGGCGATGACCTTGGGCGCCGCGCTCTCCAGCCACGGCCGGAGCACGGCCGCCGTGTCGGGCGACCACGTCGTCTCGACGGCGCTGTCGGCCAGGGCGAGTCCGACGCGGGCGGGAAGGCCGGCGTCGGTCGTCACCGTCACGGCGACGTCGGCGGCATCCGGGGTGAGATCGCGGGCGCCGATCCAGGCGGCCAGCGCGGCGGCATCCGCCTCTGCGGGCTTCGGGGCGGCGACCGCGGTCGCGGCGTCGTGCGCGCCCTCGTCGGGGTCGGCGCCGACGGCCTCGAACACGCGCGGGAGGAGGGTGCGGAACTCGAGCCGCGCGAAGATGTCGCGAACGGCCTGCGCGTCGATGGGCTGCACCACGAGGTCGGACGGCTCGACGCCGAGCTCCACGTCGCGAAGGAGCGCGTTGAGCGACCGATTGCGGCGCACGTCGTCGAGATGGTCGCGGAGGTTTCCTCCGACGACACCGGTGATCTTGTCGGCGTTCTCGATGAGCGCATCCAGCGTGCCCCACTGCGTGAGCCACTTCACGGCGGTCTTCTCCCCCACCTTCGGCACGCCGGGCAGGTTGTCGCTCGTCTCGCCGACGAGGGCGGCGATGTCGGGGTAGTTGACGGGCGGGAGGCCGTACTTCTCGACGACCGCGGCGGGCGTGTAGCGCTTGAGCTGCGAGACACCCTGCACGCTCGGGTAGAGCAGCGTGACGTCGTCGGTGACGAGCTGGATCGTGTCGCGGTCGCCCGAGCACACGAGCACGTCGAAGCCCTCCGCGGCTCCCTGTGTCGCGAGCGTCGCGAGGATGTCGTCGGCCTCGACGCCCTCCTTGGTGAGCACCGGGACGTTCATCGCGGCGAGGCAGTCCTGCAGCAGCGGGATCTGGCCCTTGAACTCCGCCGGCGACTCGGACCGGTTCGCCTTGTACTCCGGATACACGTCGGTGCGGAACGAGTGGCGCGAGGTGTCGAAGGCCACCGCGAGGTGGGTGGGCTGCTCCGCCTTGACGAGGTTGACGAACATCGACAGGAAGCCGTAGATGCCGTTCGTGTGCTGCCCGTCACGGGTCGTGAAGTTGTCGACCGGGAGGGCGAAGAACGCACGGTAGGCGAGCGAATGGCCGTCCACGACGAGAAGGGTAGGCTTTGCGGAGTCCGTCACCCTGCAACTCTAGACGGGGGCATGGACACCGCAGCCTCCGATCCGATCGCTTCCGAAGGTGGATGATGACCGCTGAGAACACCCCTGCAGACCTCGACGGCATGGCCTGGGCGCGGCAGCGCGGGATGGGCGCGCTGGCCGAGAAGATGGGCATCGAGTTCGTCGAGTTCACGATCGAGCGCTCCGTCGCGACCATGCCCGTGGCGGGGAACACGCAGCCCGTCGGGCTGATGCACGGCGGTGCCTACGTCGTGCTCGGCGAGTCGCTGGGCTCGATGGCCGCGAACCTCCACGCCGGACCGACACGCCTGGCCGTCGGCGTCGACATCAACGCGACGCACACGCGGTCGGCGACCAGCGGCATCGTGACGGGGGTGTGCACGCCGGTGCACCTCGGGCGCAGCATCACGGTGCACGAGATCGTCGTGACCGACGAACAGGGACGGCGATGCTCCACGATCCGGATCACCAACATGATCACGGATCGCCCGGCGGTCTGACCCCCTCAGCGGGGCGCCGAGCCGCGGGAGACCGCCCGCGGCGTCAGGACTTCTTCGGCGAGAGCTGCTCGATGATGGCCTTGGCGACGTCCTGCATCGTCAGGCGACGGTCCATCGACGCCTTCTGGATCCAGCGGAACGCCTCCGGCTCGCTGAGGCCCATCTTCTCGTTGAGCAGCCCCTTGGCGCGGTCGACGAGCTTGCGGGTCTCGAAACGCTCGACCATGTCGGCGACCTCGGCCTCGAGCGTGATGATCTGCTCGTAGCGCGCGAGGGCGATCTCGATCGCGGGCAGCAGGTCGTTCGGCGTGAACGGCTTCACCACGTAGGCCAGGGCGCCGGCCTCGCTGGCGCGCTCGACGAGCTCCTTCTGGCTGAACGCCGTCAGCAGCACGACGGGGGCCACGTGGTTCTTGCTGAGCTTCTCGGCGGCGCTGATGCCGTCGAGCACGGGCATCTTGACGTCCATGATGACGAGGTCGGGGCGCAGCTCGGTGGCGAGCTGGACCGCGGTCTCACCGTCGCCGGCCTCGCCGACGACATCGAAGCCGTTGTCCCGGAGGATCTCGACGATGTCGAGGCGGATCAGCGATTCGTCCTCCGCGACGACGACGCGTCGGGGGGCGGATGCCGTGGGAGTCGTGCTCGGTTCCTGCTCAGTCACCTTTGAATCCTACGGTATGGTCAATCCCGGACGCGCGCCGACGAGCGTCCGCGTGCGCCGGTGTGGCGGAATGGCAGACGCGACCGACTCAAACTCGGTTGTCTTCGGACGTGTGGGTTCGACTCCCACCACCGGCACGGAAGATGCGCAACGCGAAAGGGGGGATGCCGGCAATCCCGGCATCCCCCCTTCGTCGTTCGTGCTGCGACCTACTTCTCCGTCTGGTAGATCGGCGCCTTGCCGTGGACGGCGTCGCCGATCCGGTGCACCCGGATGTCGTTGGTCGAGCCGATGATTCCGGGAGGGGAACCGGAGATCACGACGACCTTGTCCCCTTCCTGGGCGAGGCCCTGGCCGAGGAAGAACTCGTCGACCTGGAGGAACATCATGTCGGTGTGGGCGACGTGCTCGACGAGCGTCGACTGCACGCCCCACGTCAGCGCCATGCGGCGGCGGATCGCCGGGTCGACGGCGAAGGCCATCATCGGGATGCCGGGACGCAGGCGCGACATGCGACGCGCCGTGTCACCGGACTCCGTGAAGATCGCGATGTACTTCGCCTCGATGAACTCGGCGACCTCGTTCGCGGCCAGGGTCAGGATGCCGCCCTGCGTGCGGGGCTTGGCGCTGAACGGACGGATCCGCTCCAGGCCGTGCTCCTCGGTCGACTCCACGATGCGGGCCATCGTCTGCACGGTGACGACCGGATAGTCGCCGACGCTCGTCTCACCCGACAGCATGACCGCGTCGGCGCCGTCGAGCACCGCGTTGGCGACGTCGGACGCCTCGGCGCGCGTGGGGACGGGGGCGTGGGTCATCGACTCGAGCATCTGCGTCGCGACGATGACGGGCTTCGCCATCCGGCGGCACATCTCGACGGCGCGCTTCTGGACGACCGGCACGGCCTCCAGCGGCAGCTCGACGGCGAGGTCGCCGCGGGCGACCATGATGCCGTCGAACGCGTCGATGATCTCCTCGAGGTTGTCCACCGCCTGCGGCTTCTCGATCTTGGCGATCACGGGGACCTTGCGGCCCTCCTCCGCCATGATCTCGTGCACGCGGGTGATGTCGGCCGCGTCGCGGACGAAGGAGAGCGCGATCAGGTCGGCACCCGCCTTCAGCCCCCAGCGGAGGTCGGCCTCGTCCTTCTCGGAGAGCGCGGGGACGCTCACGGCGACGCCCGGGAGGTTGATGCCCTTGTTGTTGGACACGGTTCCCGCGACGATGACCTTGGTCGTGACGACCGGACCGTCGACGCTCTCGACCTGGACGCGCACCTTGCCGTCGTCGATGAGGAGGAAGTCGCCGGGCTTGACGTCGCCGGCGAGGCCCTTGAAGGTCGTGCCGACGAGATCGCGGGTACCCACGACGTCATCGGTGGTGATGCGGAAGGTCTCCCCGACGGCGAGGTCGTGCGGTCCATCGCTGAACTTGCCGAGACGGATCTTGGGGCCCTGCAGGTCGACGAGGATGGCGACGGCGCGTCCCGCGTCGTCGGCGGCCTTGCGCACGTTGGCGAAGCGGACTTCGTGCTCGGCGTACGAGCCGTGGCTCAGGTTCATTCGGGTGACGTCCACGCCCGCCTCGATGATCGCGCGGATCATCTCGTACGATTCGGTGGCCGGTCCCAGGGTTGCGACGATCTTCGCGCGTCTCACTGAAGACTCTCCGGTCTCTATGGGTTGTTCGGGGTTGATTTCAGCCTACGCGGGCTGAAGGCCGATCGCGACGTCCGTCGGGCGCACCGGTGACGGCAGGCTCGTGCGGCCCATCAGGTACTCGTCGACGGCGGCGGCCGCCGCGCGCCCTTCCGCGATCGCCCAGACGATCAGGGACTGGCCACGGCCGGCGTCTCCGGCGACGAACACGCCGGGCGCGGTCGTCTGGTAGTCATCGCCGCGCTCGACGTTGCCGCGGCCCGTGAACACGGTACCCAGCTGCGACTCGAGTTCGGCGCGCTCGGGGCCGGTAAAACCCATCGCGATGAGGATGAGGTCGGCGGGGATCTCGCGCTCGGTGCCGCTGCGCGGCACACGGCGCCCGTCGGGGAGGTACTCCGTCTCGGCGACGCGGAGCGCGCGCACCTCGCCGGCCTCGTTGCCGAGGAACTCGACGGTGGAGGCCAGGAAGCTGCGCTCCCCGCCCTCCTCGTGCGCCGAGGAGACCTCGAACACCGTCGGCGTCATGGGCCACGGCTGGTGGTCCGGGCGGCCCGCCGGGGGCTGCTTGCCGATCGCCAGGTTGGTCACGCTGAGCGCGCCCTGACGGTGCGCCGTGCCGATGCAGTCGGCACCGGTGTCGCCGCCGCCGATGACGATGACGTGCTTGCCCTCGGCGTGGATCTGGTGGGGCACCTGGTCGCCGGCGACGGCCTTGTTGGACTCGACGAGGTACTCCATCGCGAAGTGCACGCCCGCCAGGTCGCGGCCCGGGATCGCGAGTTCGCGAGGCAGCGTGGAGCCGGTCGCGATGACCACCGCGTCGTAGCGGGCCCGCAGCTCGCTCCAGGTGATGTCGGTGCCGATCTCCACACCGGCGCGGAACCGCGTGCCCTCGTCCTGCATCTGACGCAGGCGCGACTCCAGGTGGCGCTTCTCCATCTTGAAGTCGGGGATGCCGTAGCGCAGCAGGCCGCCGATGCGGTCGTCCCGCTCGTAGACCGCGACGGTGTGACCGGCCCGGGTCAGCTGCTGCGCCGCCGCGAGTCCCGCGGGGCCCGAGCCGACGACGGCGACGGTCTTGCCGGTGAGCCGCGCGGGCGGCTCCGGCTCCACCCAGCCGTTCGCGAACGCCTCGTCGATGACGGAGACCTCGATCTGCTTGATCGTGACCGCGGGCTGGTTGATCCCGAGGACGCAGGCGCTCTCGCACGGCGCCGGGCACAGCCGCCCGGTGAACTCCGGGAAGTTGTTCGTCGCGTGCAGACGCTCGATCGCGGAGCGGCCCTCGCCGCGCCACGTCAGGTCGTTCCACTCCGGGATCAGGTTGCCCAGCGGGCAGCCCTGGTGACAGAACGGGATGCCGCAGTCCATGCAGCGGCCGGCCTGACGACGCAGCACGGCGGAGTCGCCGGGCTCGTAGACCTCTTTCCAGTCCATGATGCGCACGGGAACCGGCCGGCGCGCCGGGAGCTCGCGCTCGGTGGTCTTCAGGAAGCCCTTCGGGTCAGCCACCGGTCACCTCCAGGATGCGGGTCCAGACGACGTCGCCGTCGGGGTCGAGCCCCTCGGCGGCCGCCTCCTGGCGGGTCTGCAGCACCGCGGCGTAGTCGCGCGGCAGGACACGGACGAAGTTCGCGGCCTCGGCCTCGAGATCGTCCAGAAGTGCGGCGCCGAGCGCCGAGTCGGTCTCGGCGACGTGACGCTCGAGCAGGTCGCGGAGGATCTCCACGTCACCGGAGCCCATGTCGAGCAGCTCGAGTTCGCCGGTGGCGAGCGCCTCGCGGTTGACGAGGTCGCGGTCCAGCTTGTAGATGTACGCCGTCCCGCCCGACATCCCGGCGCCGAGGTTGCGCCCCGTCGGACCGAGGATGACGGCCAGACCGCCCGTCATGTACTCGAGCGCGTGGTCGCCCACGCCCTCGACGACGGCCGTGGCGCCCGAGTTGCGCACCAGGAAGCGCTCCCCGACCACGCCGCGCAGGAAGAGCGTGCCCTGCGTGGCGCCGTAGCCGATGACGTTGCCCGCGATGACGTTCTGGGCGGCGTCGAAGCTCGCCCCGCGCGGCGGGCGCACGACGATCTCGCCACCGGACAGCCCCTTGCCGACGTAGTCGTTCGAGTCGCCCTCCAGCCGCAGGGTGATGCCCGACGGCAGGAACGCGCCGAAGGACTGGCCCGCGGAGCCCGTCAGGTTGATCTCGATGGTGCCGGACGGCAGGCCGTGCTCGCCGTGGGCGAGCGTCACGCGGTTGCCGAGCATCGTGCCGACCGCGCGCTCCGTGTTGCGGATCGGCAGGTCGATCGAGAAGTGACCGCCGTGGACGATGACGTCCTGCGCGCGCTCGATGAGCTGCACGTCGAAGTGCTCGTCCAGTTCGTGGTCCTGGTCGCGGAGGTGGCGACGGGGCACGTCGGGCGCGAACGCCGGGCCCTCGAGGATGGGCGCGAGGTCGAGTCCGCTGGCCTTCCAGTGGTCGATCGCGCCGTTCATGTCCAGCACCTCGGTGCGCCCGACCGCCTCGTCGATGGAGCGGAAGCCGAGCTCCGCGAGGTACTCGCGCACCTCCTGGGCCAGGAACTCCATGAAGTTGACGACGAACTCGGGCTTGCCCGAGAAGCGGCTGCGCAGCACCGGGTTCTGCGTCGCGACGCCGACCGGGCAGGTGTCCAGGTGGCACACCCGCATCATGATGCAGCCCTCGACGACCAGGGCGGTCGTCGCGAAGCCGAACTCCTCGGCGCCCAGCAGCGCCGCGATCACGACGTCGCGGCCGGTCTTGAGCTGACCGTCGGCCTGCACCACGACACGGTCGCGCATGTCGTTGAGCATGAGCGTCTGCTGCGTCTCGGCGAGCCCCAGCTCCCACGGGGTTCCCGCGTGCTTGAGCGAGTTCAACGGGCTCGCGCCCGTGCCGCCGTCGTGCCCCGAGACGAGGATGACGTCGGCGAGGGCCTTGGCGGTGCCGGCGGCGACCGCGCCGATGCCGGACTGGCTCACGAGCTTCACGTGCACGCGGGCCTTGGGGTTCGCGCGCTTGACGTCGAAGATGAGCTGCTTGAGGTCTTCGATCGAGTAGATGTCGTGGTGCGGCGGCGGCGAGATGAGCCCGACGCCGGGCGTCCCTCCGCGCGTGCGGGCGATCCAGGGGTACACCTTGCCCGGGGGCAGCTGCCCGCCCTCGCCGGGCTTCGCGCCCTGGGCGAGCTTGATCTGGATGTCGTCCGCGTGCGTGAGGTACATGCTCGTCACGCCGAACCGGCCCGACGCCACCTGCTTGATGGCACTGCGGCGCTCGGGGTCCAGCAGACGGTCGACGTCCTCGCCGCCCTCCCCCGTGTTCGACTTGGCGCCGATCGAGTTCATCGCGATCGCGAGCGTCTCGTGCGCCTCCTTCGAGATCGACCCGTAGCTCATCGCACCGGTGGAGAACCGCTTCACGATGGAGGAGACCGGCTCGACCTCGTCGATCGGCACGGGCGGGCGCACGCCGGTCTTCAGCTTGAACATCCCGCGCAGGGTCTTCAGCTCGGCCGCCTGGTCGTCGACGAGCTTCGTGTACTCGCGGAAGATGTCGTACCGACGGGTCCTGGTCGCGTGCTGCAGCCGGAACACCGTGTCGGGGGTGAACAGGTGGGGCGCGCCGTCCCGGCGCCACTGGTACTCACCGCCGGTCCAGAGGCGCTCGTGCGCGCGGACCGCGCCGTCCTCGGGGTAGGCGTAGTCGTGGCGAGCCTGGTTTTCGGCGGCGATCTCGCGGACGCCGACGCCGCCGAGCTTGGTCTCGGTGCCGGTGAAGTACTTCTCGATGAGCTCCTCCGACAGGCCGACGGCCTCGAAGACCTGCGAGCCCGCGTAGGACGAGACGGTCGAGATGCCCATCTTCGACATGATCTTCAGCACGCCCTTGCCGAGCGCGTAGATGAGGTTCTTGACGGCCTTCTCGGGCGTGATGCCGGTGATGAAGCCGGCGCGGACGAGATACTCGACCGTCTCCATCGCGAGGTAGGGGTTCACCGCCGAGGCGCCGTAGCCGATGAGGGTGGCGACGTGGTGCACCTCTCGGACGTCGCCGGCCTCCACGACGAGGCCGACCTTCATCCGGTTCTCCTTGCGGATGAGGTGGTGGTGCACGGCCGACAGCATGAGCAGCGACGGGATCGGCACGAGGTCCTTGTTCGAGTCGCGGTCGCTCAGGATGATGAACTCGGCACCGTCGGCGATCGCGGCATCCACTTCGGCGGAGATCTCGTCGAGGCGACGCTCGAGGGCGTCCTCGCCGTGCTCGAGGTGGTAGAGGCCGCGGATCGTCACGGAGCGCCGTCCGGGCAGGGCTTTGTCGATGTTCTGGAGCTTCGCCAGCTCGTCGTTGTCGATCACCGGGAAGTCGAGCATGATCGTCCGCGTGTGCTCGGGACCCCACTCGAGGAGGTTGCGCTCGGGGCCGAGGCCCAGGGCGAGCGAGGTGACGACCTCTTCGCGGATCGAGTCCAGCGGCGGGTTGGTGACCTGCGCGAACTGCTGCACGAAGTAGTCGAACAGCAGGCGCGGCCGCTTGCTGAGCACGGCGATCGGGGTGTCGGAGCCCATGGCGCCCAGCGGCTCCGCGCCGTTCTGGCCCATCGGGGTCAGGAGGATGCGGACCTCCTCCTCCGTGTAGCCGAAGGTGCGCTGGCGGCGCGTGATGGAGGCGATCGGATGCACGATGTGCTCCCGCTCCGGCAGTTCCTTCAGGCGCACGCGGCCGGCGTCCAGCCACTCCTGCCACGGCTGCAGAGCCGCCAGCTCGGCCTTCACCTCGTCGTCCTCGATGATGCGACCCTGCGCGGTGTCCACGACGAACATGCGGCCCGGGCGCAGGCGTCCGCGGCGCTTGATGCGCTCGGGGGCGAAGTCGAGCACACCGGTCTCGCTGCCGATGACGACCAGTCCGTCGGTCGTCTCGGTCCAGCGGCCGGGGCGCAGGCCGTTGCGGTCGAGCGTCGCGCCGACGAGCGTGCCATCGGTGAAGATGAGCGCGGCCGGGCCGTCCCACGGCTCCATCTGCATGGAGTGGTACTCGTAGAACGCACGCAGATCCGGTGCGATGTCGGCCTGCTTCTCGTAGGCCTCAGGCACCATCATCATGATCGCGTGCGGCAGGCTGCGTCCCGTCAGGGTGAGCAGTTCGAGCACCTCGTCGAAGGATGCCGAGTCGCTCGCGCCCTCGGTGCAGATCGGAAGCAGCGGGCGGATGTCGCCGATCAGCTCGGACTCGAGCTGCGACTGACGTGCGCGCATCCAGTTGCGGTTGGCGCCGACGGTGTTGATCTCGCCGTTGTGGGCCAGCATGCGCAGCGGCTGCGCGAGGGGCCACGACGGGAACGTGTTGGTCGAGTAGCGCGAGTGCACGACCGCCAGCTCGCTCTGGAAGCGCTCGTCCTGCAGGTCGGGGTAGAAGGGCTCGAGCTGGAGCGTCGTGACCATGCCCTTGTAGCCGAGCGTGCGCGCGCTGAGCGACACGAAGTAGGCGTCGTGCTCGCGACGGGCCCGCTTGCGCAGGCGGTAGACGCGCCGGTCGAGCTCGATCCCGCTGAGCGCGGGGGCGTCGCCCACGGCGGGGCGCGACACGAAGAGCTGCTCGAAGTGGGGACGGGCCTCGTAGGCCAGCTTGCCGAGGTGCTCCTGCTCGGTCGGGACGTCGCGCCAGCCGAGCACCGTCAGGCCCTCGGTCTCGGCGATGCGCTCGACGCCCGCCTTGATGTCGGCGCGGGCCGCCTCGTCGAGCGGGAGGAACGCCATGCCGGCGGCGTACTCCCCCACCGGCGGCAGGTCGAAGTCGACGACGGCGCGCAGGAACGCGTCGGGCATCTGCGTGAGGATGCCGGCGCCGTCGCCCGTGCCGGCGTCGGAGCCGATCGCGCCGCGGTGCTCGAGGTTGCGCAGCGCCGTCAGCGCCAGCTCGACGATGTCGTGGCCCGGCTCGCCGCGGAGCGTGGCGACCATCGCCAGGCCGCAGGCATCCTTCTCGAAGGCCGGGTTGTACATCCCCTGCTTGGCGGGGAAGCCGGATGCGGGGCGCATCACGGGCTGTTCGTGGGTCTCTTCACGACGGGGGCTCGAAGCCATGGCAACCGTCCTCATGGTCAAACTGATCGGGGACGACGTCGGCCCTGGGCATTCAGCGGAGGTGTGTTCAGCGGAGGAGAAATCGAAGCGTGGCGGGCACCGGGGAGGTGACTGCGGTGCTACTTCGATGCGACGGTGCTTGTGGCTGCGTCCGCGATGGAGTCGGGCGTCGGGGGTGCGCTGACGTCCACGAATTCATCGGTGTTCTGCGATTGTACAGCCCCGCCCCGCTCGCGGCCGCGCATGTACGGCGACGGCTCGAAGCCGGGGTGACGACGCGTCTGCACCACGAAGATGGCCAGACCCACGATGACCCCGAAGATGGCCGCCCACACGTTGGTGCGCAGGCCGAAGAACACCTCGCTCGGGTCGATGCGGATGCTCTCCCAGACGATGCGACCGGCGCTGTACCAGACGAGGTAGATCGCGAACAGACGGCCCCACTGCAGCCGGAAGCGGTGGCCGGCCCACAGGAGGACGAAGACACCCATCATGTTCCAGATGACCTCGTAGAGGAACGTCGGGTGGAACAGCGTGCCCGCGGGCAGGCCGACCGGCCAGGCTGCGTTCGGGTAGTCGATCTGCAGGCCCCACGGGAGGTCGGTGGGCAGGCCGTACAGCTCCTGGTTGAACCAGTTGCCGAAGCGTCCCATCGCCTGCGCGAGCAGCAGCCCCGGGGCCAGGGCGTCGGCGAAGGTCCAGAAGCGGATGCCGGTCCACTTGCAGCCCAGCCACGCACCGATCGCGCCGCCGATGAGGGCGCCGAAGATCGCGATGCCCCCGTCCCAGACGTTCCAGATCGCGTCGCGGACGAAGGGGTTCCACCAGTCGCGGCCCTGCTCGAAGTAGAAGCCCCAGTGGGTGACGACGTGGAAGGCGCGCGCCCCGACGATCGCCAGCGGCACCGCCAGCAGGCAGATGTCGATGACGACCCACGCCTCGGCTCCGCGCTTGGTCAGCCGGTGGTTGGTCATGAACGCCGCGACGACGATCCCCGCGAGGATGCACAGGGCGTAGAAGTGGATCGTCAGCGGGCCGATCTGGAAGGAGCTGATCGACGGGCTCGGGATGCTGGCGACGACGGAGGCGGAGGAAAGCACGAGGGGCAGTCTACTTCGCCGTCGGGATCGTCACGTGTCGCCGCGGACGGCTCAGGAGCCGGTGCCGCCCGTGAGCGCGCGGGTCTCGGCGGCGAGGGCCGCCACGCCGCCGTCGCGGAGGGCACGGACCAGAGCCGTCCCGACGATGGCGCCGTCGGCGTACTCCAGCACTGCGGCGACCTGTTCGGCGGTCGAGATGCCGATTCCGACGCAGGCGTGCTCGACGCCGAAACCGCGGAGACGGGCCACGAGGGTGCGGGCGGCGGCATCCAGTTCTGCGCGCTCCCCCGTGATGCCCATCGTGGAGACGGTGTAGACGAAGCCGGTGGAGGCCTCTGCGATCATCCGCAACCGCTCGTCGGTGGAGGTCGGTGCGGCGAGGAAGACGCGGTCCAGTCCGGTGCGCTCCGAGGCGGCGATCCAGTCGGGTGCGGCGTCGGGGGTGATGTCGGGGGTGATCAGGCCCGCTCCCCCCGCCGCGACGAGCTCGTCGGCGAACTGGTCCACGCCGTACTGCAGCACCGGGTTCCAGTAGGTCATCACGAGGATGGGCACGTCGACGCGCGCGGCGATGGCGCGGACGGCCGTGAAGGTGTCCCGCAGCCGGAAACCGCCGGCGAGGGCCGCCTGCGTGGCCTCCTGGATGATGAGCCCGTCCATCACGGGGTCGGAGTAGGGCGGCCCCAGCTCGAGGATGTCGGCGCCGTTGTCGGCCAGGGCGACGGCGGCGTCGATGCTCGTCTGGAGGTCGGGGAACCCGAGCGGCAGGTAACCGACGAACGCCCCCCGCCCTTCGGCCTTCGCGGCGTCGATCGCCGCGGCCACGCGCGAGGTCACTGCGCGGCCCCCTCGTCGTAGAGTCCGAACCAGCGGGCGGCGGTGTCCATGTCCTTGTCGCCGCGGCCGGAGAGGCTGACGGCGATGATGGCGTCCGGGCCCAGCTCGCGGCCCAGGCGCAACGCGCCCGCGAGGGCGTGGGCGGACTCGATCGCCGGGATGATGCCCTCGGTGCGCGAGAGCAGGCGCAAGGCGTCCATGGCCTCGGCATCCGTGGCGGGGATGTACTCGGCGCGGCCGATGTCGGCGAGCCACGCGTGCTCCGGCCCGACACCCGGATAGTCCAGGCCCGCCGAGATCGAGTGCGACTCGACGGTCTGGCCGTCCTCGTCCTGCAGCACGTAGGTCTTCGCGCCGTGGAGCACACCGGGTCGGCCGCGCTCGATGGATGCCGCGTGCTTCGGGGTGTCGACGCCGTCGCCGGCCGCCTCCACGCCGTACAGCTTCACCGTCTCGTCGTCGAGGAACGCGTCGAACATGCCGATCGCGTTCGAGCCGCCGCCGACGCACGCGACGACGGCGTCAGGCAAGCGCCCGGTCTCGTCGAGGAGCTGGGCGCGCGCCTCCTCGGAGATGATCTTCTGGAAGTCCCGCACCATCGCCGGGAACGGGTGGGGTCCCGCCGCGGTGCCGAAGATGTAGTTGGTCGTCTCGACCGATGCCACCCAGTCGCGGTATGCCTCGTTGATCGCGTCCTTGAGCGTGCGCGACCCGGTCGTGACGGGGATGACCTCGGCGCCGAGAAGACGCATGCGGGCCACGTTCAGTGCCTGGCGCTCGGTGTCGACCTCGCCCATGTACACCGTGCACTCGAAGCCGAACAGCGCGGCGGCCGTCGCGGTCGCGACACCGTGCTGGCCGGCGCCGGTCTCGGCGATGACGCGCTTCTTGCCGAGCCGTTTCGTCAGCAGAGCCTGCCCGATGACGTTGTTGATCTTGTGCGAGCCGGTGTGGTTGAGATCCTCGCGCTTGAGGAAGATCCGGGCGCCGCCCGCGTGCTCGGCGAAACGGGGCACCTCGGTCAGCGCCGACGGGCGCCCCGCGTACGAGTGCAGCAGGCTCTCGAACTCCGCCTGGAACGCGGGGTCGGCCTTGGCCGACTCGTACTCCGCGGTCAGCTCGTCGATCGCGGCGATGAGCGATTCGGGCATGAATCGACCGCCGAAGTCGCCGAAGAACGGTCCGTGCTGGTCACGCAGGCTCATGATCCGGCCTCCAGGAAGGCATGCAGGGTGGTGATGGGGTCGTTCGTGACGAGCGCCTCCCCCACCAGGACGACGTCGGCGCCGCCGGCGCGGTAGTGCGTGACGTCGGCGGGGGCGAGCACCGCGGACTCGGCGATCTTCACGGCATCCGCCGGGAAGTGCTCGGCGAGCGAGCCGAACAGGTCGCGGTCCAGCTCGAAGGTGGACAGGTTGCGGGCATTCACGCCGATGAGCTTCGCGCCCAGGTCGGCGGCGCGCTCCAGCTCCTCGCGGGAATGCGTCTCGACGAGCGGCGTCATGCCGAGCTGGAGCACCAGCTCGTGCAGTCGGCTCAGCAGCGGCTGCTCGAGGGCGGCGACGATCAGCAGCACCAGGTCGGCGCCGGACGCACGTGCCTCCAGCACCTGGTACGGCGTCGCGATGAAGTCCTTGCGCAGGACGGGCACGCCGACGCGTCCCTTCACCGCCTCGAGGTCGGCGAGGGAGCCCTTGAATCTGCGCGCCTCGGTCAGCACGGAGATCGCCGAGGCCCCGCCCTCCTCGTACAGCGCGGCCTGGAGGGCGGGATCGGGGATCGCCGCGAGATCGCCGCGGGACGGGCTCGCGCGTTTGACCTCGGCGATGATCTTCACCCGGTCGGCCGGGGCGAGGGCGGCGAGGGCGTCGAGCGCGGGGGCCTGTGCGAGGGCGTCACGCTCGACATCGCGAAGAGGACGTGCGTCCTCCCGCGACCGGGCATCTTCCACCGCACCGGCCGTCAAGCCATCGAGCATGTCAGTGCTGCTTCGGGGCGTACTTCGGGCCCTTGGCGCCGTAGCCGGCCTTCGCCATGCCCCAGCCGACGAGCGCGCCGACGATGAGCAGGCCCACCGAGGCCCAGACCAGGATCGGCATGTCGAACCAGTAGAAGACCGTGCCGAGCGTCACGGCGAGCAGCATGATGACCACAGCCGTCCAGGCGGCGGGCGAGTGTCCGTGGCCGGGGTCGTCGATGCTGTTGCTCATGATGCTCCTCGGAGTGATTCGGGGGTTCTCCGCCAGTCTAGCGGGCGGTGGGATCGTCGCCGTGCGACAGGTCGTCCCAGGAGTCGATCGCGTCGTAGGGGCGGGAGGCCGCCGCTGCGGACGGCGCGGCGGCTCCCGCGCCGGTCCCGCCGTCGGTGCGGTAGCGGCGGCCGCTGCGGCGCCAGAGGTGCGCCGTCGCGATCGTCAGCGCACCCCCGGCCACGATGAGCACGCCCGCCACGACGGTCAGCCAGGGCCACGGCGTGGCGGTAATGGACGTCACGAGTCCGGCGATCGCCGCCGTACCCGACAGGCCCGTCGACGTCGTGACTGCGGCGGCGACCGCATCCAGCGGATGCTCGATCGCGATGCGGCCGGCGGCGACGGTCAGCGTCCCGCCGATGAGGAGGGCGAGCGCGCCGAACGCATACCGCAGCGCGCGGCCCACCACCGTCAGCGCGAGTCCCAGCGCGAGGGCCGCCAGACTCAGCGGTGCCAGCATCGTGAACGCCTTCGCCCCCGCCACCTGCAGGGCCGCGGTCGCGCCCGCGTCGAGGGTCACGTCGAGCCAGGTCTGGGTCGACGAGATGATCGCCAGCGCTCCGCCGGCGATGATCGCCAGCACCGCAAAGCTGCGCGCACGTGCCGTCACGACGCGTCGCCGCCGGAATCGATGGGCGCCCAGGCGACGACGGGCGACAGGTCGTCGGCGTCGAAACAGGTGTGGTCACCGGTGTGGCAGGCCGCGCCGATCTGCTCGACGGCGATCAGCAGGGTGTCGCCGTCGCAGTCCAGCCGCGCGCCGCGGACGTACTGCGCGTGTCCGGAGGTGTCGCCCTTGCGCCAGTACTCCTGGCGGGACCGCGACCAGAACGTCACGCGGCCCTCCGTCAGCGTGCGGCGCAGCGCCTCGGCATCCATCCACCCGAGCATGAGCACCTCGCCGGTGTCGTGCTGCTGGATGATCGCCGGGACGAGCCCGTCGTCGTTGAAGGCGACGCGGCCGATGCGGGGATCGTCGACGGCGGTCATCGGCGCACCTCGATGCCGTCCGCGCTCAGCGCGTCCTTGACCTCGCCGATCGTCAGCTGGCCGGAGTGGAACACGGATGCCGCGAGCACGGCGTCGGCTCCGGCGTGCACGGCCGGGGCGAAGTGGTCGACGCTGCCGGCGCCGCCGGAGGCGATCACCGGCACCGACGACAGCTCGCGCATGAGCCCGACCAGCTCGAGGTCGAAGCCGTCCTTGGTGCCGTCGGCGTCGATCGAGTTGACGAGCAGCTCGCCGGCGCCGCGGTCGATGGCCTCACGGGCCCAGTCGAGGGCGTCGAGGCTCGTGGCCGTGCGTCCGCCGTGGGTCGTCACGACGAACCCGGACCGGGTGCCGGGTGCGCGCTTCACATCGAGCGAGAGCACGAGCACCTGGGCGCCGAAGCGGTCGGCGATCTCGCCGACGAGGTCGGGGCGCGCGATGGCCGCGGAGTTCACGCCGACCTTGTCGGCACCGACGGCGAGCAGGCGCGCGACGTCGTCGGCGCTGCGCACGCCCCCGCCCACGGTGAGCGGGATGAAGACCTCTTCGGCCGTGCGCCGCACGACGTCGTACGTCGTCGCGCGGTCGTCCACCGTCGCGGTCACGTCGAGGAACGTCAGCTCGTCGGCGCCCTGGGCGAAGTAGAGCGCGGCCAGCTCGACCGGGTCGCCCATGTCGCGCAGGTTCTCGAAGTTCACGCCCTTCACGACGCGGCCGGCGGCCACATCGAGGCACGGGATCACCCGTCGTGCGAGCGACATGTCAGAGCCTCGCGTTGTGGATCGGCGTCACCAGGATGGCGCGGGCGCCGATGGCGTAGAGCGCGTCCATGACCTGATTGACCGTCGTGCGCGGGCTCATCACGCGCACCGCCACCCACTCGGGGTCGCGCAGCGGCGAGATGGTGGGCGACTCGATGCCGGGTGCGATCGCCACCGCGTCGTCGACCAGCGACGCGGGCAGGTCGTAGTCGATGAGCACGTAGCGACGCGCGACCATGACGCCACGCAGGCGCCGCAGCAGGGTCTCGGTGCCCTCGGCCTCGGTGGGAGCCCCGATGAGCACGGCCTCCGACTGCAGGAGCACCGGTCCGAAGATCTCCAGGCCCGCCTGCTTCAGCGTCGTGCCGGTGGAGACCACGTCAGCGACGGCATCCGCCACGCCGAGCTGCACCGCCGACTCGACCGCACCGTCCAGCGGCACGAGGTCGACGGCGACGCCCTGCTCGTCGAGGAAGCCGTCGACGAGGCCCGGGTAGGCCGTCGCGACCCGCAGGCCCTCGAGGTCGGTCACCGCGGTGAAGCGTCCGGGAGGGCCGGCGAAGCGGAACGTCGAGCCGCCGAAGCCGAGCTGCTCGATCTCGCGTGCCCCCGGCATCCGGGCGTCGAGGAGCAGGTCGCGGCCGGTGATGCCGACATCGAGGGCGCCGGAGCCGACGTAGGTCGCGATGTCCTTCGGACGCAGGTAGAAGAACTCGACCTCGTTGATCGGGTCGATGACATGGAGATCCTTGGGGTCGCGACGGCCGGTGTATCCGGCCTCCGCGAGCATCTCGGCGGCGGTGTCGGCGAGCGACCCCTTGTTCGGCACGGCGATGCGCAGCATGGGTGAAGGGCTTTCGGTAGCGGGACGAGCAGAGGCGGGAGCGCGCTCAGAGATGTCGGTACACGTCGTCGAGGGTGAGGCCCTTGGCCAGCATGAGCACCTGCAGGTGGTACAGCAGCTGGGAGATCTCCTCGGCCGTCTCGTCGTCGGACTGGTACTCCGCGGCCATCCACACCTCGGCGGCCTCTTCGACGATCTTCTTCCCGATGGCGTGCACGCCGCGGTCGAGCTGCGCGACCGTGCCGGAACCCTCGGGACGGGTCTCGGCGGTCGTCGTCAGCTCCGCGAACAGGGCGTCGAACGTCTTCACCCTGACAGGCTACCGGTCCGCGCCGGGGGCGAGCGCCGTCCGGGCGGCCGGCGGGCGGGTCAGTGCCGGTGGTGATCGACGGCGAGGCGACGCAGGGCGGCGATCGCGCGGTCCGGCTCCCCCGCGCCGAAGACGGCCGAACCGGCGACGAACGTGTCGGCGCCGGCCTCGGCGGCCTGGGCGATCGTCGACTCCGAGATGCCCCCGTCGACCTGCAGCCACACCTGCGAGCCGCGCCGACGGGCCTCGTCGTGCAGTCGCGCCAGCTTGGGCATCTGGTCGGCCATGAACGACTGTCCGCCGAAGCCGGGCTCCACGGTCATGACGAGGATCTGGTCGAACTCGTCGAGCACGTCGAAGAGCCCCTCGACCGCCGTCGCGGGCTTCACCGCCACGCCGGCGCGGGCACCGATCGCGCGCAGGCGGCGCGCGAGGGCCACGGGATCGGTCGCGGCCTCGAGGTGGAAGGTGACCGATGCCGCACCCAGCTCGGCATAGCCGGGAGCCCAGCGGTCGACGTCCGAGATCATGAGGTGCACGTCCAGCGGCACCGGGCTCGTCGCCTGGATGCGCTCGACCATCTGCGGACCGAACGTCAGATTCGGCACGAAGTGGTTGTCCATCACGTCGACGTGGACGAAGTCGGCTGTCCCGATACGGGCCAGCTCCGACTGCATGTTCACGAAGTCGGCGGCCAGGATGCTGGGGTTGATGCGGATGTCGCCGGTCACGGCACCACCCTAGCCGCCGCCGACGGGCCCGCCGGGCCGCTCAGCGCTTGCGCAGCAGCGAGATGGACATGGCATCGGTGCCGTGACGGTGCGGCCACAGCTGCGCGCGCCCGGACCCGTCCGCGGGTGCGGCGAGATCGATCGGTGCGTCGGAGATCCCCGCGACGACCGCACGCGCATCGATCTCCTCGATGGTCTCGCCGTGGGTGCGCAGGGCGTCGGCGACGACCGCGGCGGTCTCGGCCAGGTGCGGCGAGCACGTGACGTAGGCGACGATGCCGCCCGGGCGGAGTGCCGCGATCGCGGCATCCAGCAGTTCGGTCTGGAGCGCGGCGAGCTCGGGGACGTCGGCGGGCTGCTTGCGCCAGCGCGCCTCGGGACGACGGCGCAGGGCGCCCAGGCCGGTGCAGGGGGCATCGACGAGGATGCGGTCGTAGCGCCCGCGGGCGGCCCGTGTGCGACCGTCCTCCTCCGACACCGGAACCTCCAGCGGTACCGACGCGACCGAGTCGCGCACGAGCGGCGCGCGAGCCGGCGACAGCTCGTTCGCCTCCAGCTCCGCGCCGTGGGCGAGCGCCTCCGCCGCGAGCACCGCCGTCTTGCCCCCCGGCGCGGCGCACAGGTCCAGCCAGCGCTCGCCGGGTGCCACCGGGAGGGCGCGGGAGAGGGCGAGCGCCGCCAGTTGGGATCCCTCGTCCTGCACGCGGACGAGGCCCCCGGATGCCGCGACCAGCGCACCGGGATCGCCCCCGGCGGAGCGGAACCCGAGCGGCGAATACGGCGTCGGCGCGGCGTCGGCGGGCCGGTGCGCCAGTCCGGGGAGAGCGGCGAGGGTGACCACCGGCGCTGCATTGTCGGCGGCGAGGAGCGCTTCGAGCTCGTCGGCGCGGCTTTCCGCGGCCAGGGCGCGGCGGAAGGCGCGGATCACCCACACCGGATGCGCGTAGCGGAGGGCGAGGCGCTCGTCGTCCGACCGCGCCCCCGCCGCGAGACGCTCGTCCCACTCGTCCGGCGTCCGCTCGCTGACGCGACGCAGCACCGCGTTCGCGAAGCCCGCCGCCGACGCGCCGACGGCTTTGCGCACCTGGCGGACGGTCTCGTTGACGGCCGCGTGCGCGGGCGTGCGCATCGCCAGCAGCTGATGGACCCCCAGCAGCAGGGCGTCGCGCACGGCGGGGTCGATGTCGGCGACCGGGCGACGTGCGGCATCCGCGATGATCGCGTCGTAGGTGCCCTCGCGGCGCAGCGTGCCGTAGGTCAGCTCGGTGGCCAGTCCGGCGTCGGGGCCGGTGAGCCCGGCCCGCGTGATCGCACGCGGCAGCAGGAGGTTGGCGTACGCGTCGGAGTCGTGCACGGCGCGCAGTACGTCGTAGGCCACCCAGCGCGGCGACCCGCTCACGAGGCCGCCTCCCCCGACGACGGCAGCTCGATGCGCGGGTCGTCGACCCGCACGCCGCGCCACCAGTCCCCCGCCGCCATCGCGCTCTTGCCGGCCGGCTGGACGGTCTTCAGGACCACGCTGGTGCCGCCGCCGGCACCGAGCAGGATGTCGCGGCCCGAGGCGCTCACCACGCCCGGCTCCAGCCCCGCATCCGGCCCGCGGTGCGCCGCGAGGATCTTCAGCCGCGCGCCGTCGAAGCTCACATGCGCCCCGGGCTCGGGCGTCGTGCCGCGGAAACGGTCCAGCACGACGTCGGCGGGAGCCGTGAGATCGAGGGCGCCATCGGCGATGGACAGCTTCGGAGCGAGCGTGGCCGTCCCCGTCTGCGGCGTCGCGCGCGCGGTTCCCGCCGCGATCTCGTCGACGACGCGCACGAGCAGCTCGGCGCCGGCGTCGGCCAGCTCGGTGAGCACCTCCCCCGCGGTCGCGCCGCGGGGGACGTCGTAGCGCACCTCTGCGAACACGTCACCCGCATCCAGGGCGGCGACGAGCTGGAACACGCTCGCGCCCGTGCTCCGGTCCCCCGCGATGAGCGCGTGCTGCACCGGGGCTGCGCCCCGCCAGCGCGGCAGGAGGGAGAAGTGCAGGTTGATCCACCCGTGCTTCGGCATCGACAGCAGCGGTTCCCGCACGAGGCCGCCGTAGGCCACGATGACGCCGAGATCGGGCGCGAGGGCGTCGATCGCGGCGCTCGCCGCGGCGTCGAGGCGGTCGGCCTTGACGATCGGCACCCCCAGGTCCGCTGCCGCCGCGGCCACCGCGGACGGCGTCAGCACCCGCTTGCGACCGAGGGGCGCGTCGCTGCGGGTGACGACCCCGACGAGATCGTGAGCGGATGCCGCGACCGCCCGCAGGGACGGGACGGCGGGCGCCGGTGTGCCGGCGAAGACGATGCGCATGGGATACCTCGGTTGATGACGACGATCACGGCGGCGAGCCCGCCGGATCAGAGATCGAGTTCGGGGACGTCGAGCCGCACCCGCAGTGTAGTGCGCGCGCCGCTGTTCGCCCCGCGCGCCGGTCCGCGACGGGCCGCGCGACGCCCCCGCAGGGCCTCGGCGACGACGGCCGCGCGCAGCGTCTCGGCGACCGCCTTGCCGTGGGCGTAGTCGAAGCGCACGAGGGCGCGGACCACCCCCTCCTCGACGGGGACGGGACCCAGGATCGCGCCCGCGGGGGCGGCGAGCGTGGGAACGGCGTCGCGGACCGCGCTGAGCGCCCCCTCGACGGCGGTCACGCTGCCCTCGACCGCCGCGACGCGGATCACCGGTGGCATCGCGAGCGGCGCGCGGTCGGCGAGCTCCGCGCGCGCGTAGGCCGGCTGCGTCCAGGTCGCGAGGGCGCGTGCGACCGGTCCCGCGACACCCACGAGGTGCACGGGGGCCGTCGGGGCCGCGAGTGCGGCCGCGTTCGACCACCAGCGCAGCGCGGACTCCCCGATGCGCAGCTGCTCGGCCAGCAGCATCCGGTCGCCGTCGAGCAGGATCACCGCGCGATAGCCGCCGCGCGCGAACGGCTCGGCGCCGCGGGTCGCGATGACGAGCGCCGGCCGCTCGTCGACGTGGGTCACGGGATGCGCGCCGTCGGCGACGATGACGCGGGTGTGGGGGAAGGCGCGTCCGAGCTCGTCCGCCGTGCGCTCGCTGCCCGACGACGCCATGCGCAGCTTCACCGAGCCGCAGTTCGCGCACGTCCAGGCGGGGGCGGAACGGCCGCACCATCCGCAGTCGGGGGTCGCTCCGGGGCGGCGCGCCCGCAGCGGGCCCGTGCAATGGCGGCAGCGGGCGGGCGTGCGGCAGTCGGCGCACACCAGCACCGGCGAGTAGCCCGGGCGGGCGACCTGCACGAGGACCGGTCCCTCGTGCAGGGCGTCGCGGGCGGCGGCGAACGCGCTCGACGGCACGCGGGCTCCCCGCGACTCGCCCTCGCGTGTGGCCGACAGCACGACGGTCGGGCTCGGCCTCCGGGCCGCCGGCAGGTCGCGCACCCAGCCGAGCTGCACCAGCCGCTCCACGTCGGTCGTGCGCGTGTGACCGGCGAACACGAGCGCCGAGCCCTCCAGCTCCTGGCGGAGGAGGGCCGCGTCGCGCGCGTGGACGCCGGGACTGAGCGGCTCGGCCAGCAGGGGGTCGCCGTCGTCCCACACGACGACGCAGGCCGTGTCGTGCGCGGGGGCGTAGACCGTCGACCGGTTGCCGACCACGATGCACGGCGACGGCGTCAGCAGCCGCAGGTAGGTGGCGTAGCGCTCGGGGCCGGAGCGGCGCGCGTCGTCGCGCACCACGGCGTCGTCGGGCGCGCGCCCCGCGAGGGCGGTCAGGAGCTGGTCCTGGTCGCGGTGATCGGGCACCACCAGCACAGTGCTGCGCCCGTCCGCCAGCGTGCGCACGGCGATCGCGGCGACCAGGTCGGCCCACGCGCCGGCCGGGCGATCGGGGGCGGGGCGCGGCGGCGCGTCGAGGGCGAGCCGCTCCCCCGCCGCGACGGCCCCGGACAGCCCCGGATAGGCCGCGAGCACGCCGTCGGCCCAGGCCGCGGCATCCGTCGACACCGCGGCGGCGGAGGCGTCCGCATCGCCGGCGGCGAGCCACGCCTTCTCCGCGCGCACCATCCGCTTCGGGATCACCAGCCTCAGGATGTCGCTCGCCGAGCCGGCGGCGCGGTCGGCCGCGCGTCGGGCGAGCGCGTACAGCGCCGGGGTCAGCACGGGCACCGACGAGACGACCGCGTCGAGCTCGGAGAGCGGCCGCTCGGGCGCCTCCGCCGTGTGCACCTCGACGAGGTAGCCGTCCACGACGCGCCCCGCCGTCCGCAGCGGCACGCGCACCCGGACTCCCGGCACGGCGTCGGCGACGAGCGATGCCGGGACCTCGTAGTCGAAGAGCCGGTCCAGCTGCGGCAGGGGCGAGTCGATGAGGACCCGGGCGACGACGATCACGGCGTCGGTCAGAGACCCGCGGCGGCGCGCAGCTCCTCGACGCGGTCGGTGCGCTCCCAGGTGAACTCGGGAAGCTCCCGGCCGAAGTGGCCGTAGGCGGCCGTCTGCGCGTAGATGGGCCGCAGCAGGTCGAGGTCGTCGATGATCGCCCTCGGACGCAGGTCGAACACCTCTCGGATCGCCCGGGTGATCTTCTCGTCGGACACGTGCGCGGTGCCGAACGTCTCGACGTAGAGCCCGACGGGCTCCGCGCGACCGATCGCGTACGCGACCTGCACCTCGAGGCGGTCGGCGAGACCGGCCGCGACGGCGTTCTTGGCGACCCACCGCATCGCGTAGGCGGCGGAGCGGTCGACCTTGGACGGGTCCTTGCCGCTGAACGCGCCGCCGCCGTGGCGGGACGCGCCGCCGTAGGTGTCGATGATGATCTTGCGGCCGGTGAGACCGGCGTCGCCCTTCGGGCCGCCGGTGACGAACGGGCCCGCGGGGTTGATGACGTAGCGGACGTTCGACACGTCGAGGCCGGTGGTGGCGAGGATGGGGTCGATGACCTCGGCCTGCACCGCGGCGCGCAGGGCGGGCAGCGAGATGTCGGGGTTGTGCTGGGTGGAGAGCACGACGGTGTCGACGGTGCGCGGCACCGGACCGTCGTAGCCGAGGGTCACCTGGGTCTTGCCGTCGGGACGCAGGAACCCGAGCGCGCCGGAGCGGCGGGCATCCGTGAGACGCTCGGCCAGCCGGTGGGCGGTCCAGATCGCCATCGGCATGAGCTGCGGTGTCTCGTTCGTCGCGTAGCCGAACATGATGCCCTGGTCGCCCGCGCCGAGCGCGTCGACGGGGTCGACCGAACCGCCCTCGCGGTGCTCGATCGCGTTGTCGACGCCGGCCGCGATGTCGCCGGACTGCTCGCCGATCGACACCGTGACGCCGCAGGAGTCGCCGTCGAAGCCGGTCTCGCTCGAGGTGTAGCCGATGCGGTTCACGACCCGGCGGACGATGCCGGGGATGTCGACGTACCCGTCGGTGCGGACCTCGCCCGCCACGTGCACGAGGCCCGTGGTCACGAGGGTCTCCACCGCGACACGGCTGCCCGGGTCGACCGTCAGCAGGGCGTCGAGGATCGAGTCGGAGATCTGGTCGCAGATCTTGTCCGGGTGCCCCTCGGTGACGGATTCGGACGTGAACAGACGCAGCGCGCTCATCGGTGCTCCAGACGACAACGGGTACTCGACAATCATGCCCGCGATCTCCGACACGACGTCGTCGTAGCGGGGATCACGGGCATGGCGACGCCATACGGCGTCATGAAGTCAGCGGAGGATCACTCGGCCGCGCGCAGGCGCAGCTTGTCCTCGTGGATCTCGTGCAGCGCGATCGTGAGCGGCTTGTCCTCGACGCTCGAGTCGACGAGCGGACCGACGTTGTCGAAGAGGTTCCCCTCGTGCAGGTCGGAGTAGTAATCGTTGATCTGGCGCGCGCGCTTGGCCGCGTAGATCACGAGCTGGTACTTGGAGTCGACCTTGTCGAGCAGTGCGTCGATGGGCGGGTCGATGATGCCCTTGTCACGTCCGGCCATGATGAACCTCCAGGATCGAATGGCGGTGGGAAAACTCGCGGGGACACGCCCACGCGGGAGAACTCGTGGCCGCAGGATGCCGCGGCATCCGTTCATTCTATCAGCGCGGACTCGGCGATCGCTTTCATCCGTCCCGCGACGTCGCTTCTGCGGGTGCGATCCGACCTCGCGGGACGGATGAAGCGGCGCTCAGCGGGCGAGGGCCGCGATCTCGGCGGCGGCGCGGGCGACGTCGTCGTTGACGACGCGGTAGTCGAACTCGCCCTGGGCGGCGAGCTCCACCTTGGCCGTCTTGAGGCGTCGGGTCCGCTCCTCGGCTCCCTCGGTCCCGCGCCCCACGAGGCGGTTGACGAGCTCGTCCCAGCTGGGCGGGGTGAGGAACACCAGCGTCGCGTCGGGCGCGGCGGCGCGCACCTGGCGCGCGCCCTGCAGGTCGATCTCCAACAGCACCGTACGGCCCGCGGCCAGCGCCTCGTCGATCGGCCCGCGCGGTGTCCCGTAGCGGAACGCGTTGTGCACCGTGGCGTGCTCCAGCAGGGCGCCGTCGGCGATGAGCCGGTCGAAGCCGGCGTCGTCGACGAAGAAGTAGTGCTCACCGTCGACCTCGCCCGGTCGCGGCGCACGGGTGGTGGCCGAGACGGACAGCAGGATCTCGGGGTGGTGCTCCTTGATGTGGGCGGCGACGGTGCCCTTGCCGACGGCGGTGGGCCCCGCGAGCACGATCAGCCGGCTGCGGCCGCCGCGGGGCTGCAGCGGCGGGAACCGGGTGTCGAGCCAGTCCTTCAGCGCGACGCGTTGGCGGGCGCCCAGGCCGCCGAGCCGCTTGACGGGGGCGATCTCCAGGTCCGCGAGGATGCGGTCGCGCTTGCCCTCGCCGATGGCCGGCAGCGCCGTCAGGAACTCGGTGATCCGCATCGCGCCGGCGGGGCTCTCCGGTGCGTCGAGCGCGCGCTGCAACAGCTCCTGCGGCGTGATGACCCGCATCGCGACGTCGTGCTTGAGGGCCGCGCGTTCGCGGCGTGCGGCGACGGCGCGACGGGATGCCGCGACACGGTCGACCTCGGGAGGGGTGCGGGAGTCAGCCATGGGATCCTCCACGGTACAGGGCGGCGCGTTCGGCGATCCGCGCGGCGAGCCGGTCGGGTCCGGCGGACAGGATGCTGCGGCTCTCGCTCGCGATCACGCCGTCGGCGAGGCCACCGAACACGCGCGTCAGGTCGGCGGGCTCGGCGCCCTGGGCTCCGAAGCCGGGGGCGAGGATCGGCACGGTCCGCCCGAACGGTCGCAGGCCGCGGTCCGCGAGGTCGACCGTCGCGCCCACCACGAGGCCGAGCGAGGCCCAGTCGCCCGTGGAGGAGTCGGCGGCGACCACCTCGGCGGCCACGGCGGCGGCGACCGGGGCGCCGGTGTCCACGTGCGCCGTCTGCAGCTGCGCCGCCTCGGGGTTGCTCGTCGCGGCGAGGACGAAGGCGCCCTTCCCGTGGGTCAGCGCGGAGGCCAGCGTCGAGGCGAGCGCGCCGACGCCGAGGTACGGGCTCAGGGTGAGGGCGTCCGCCTCCAGCGGCGCCCCGGGGGGCAGCCACGCGGCCGCGTACGCGTCCATCGTCGTGCCGATGTCGCCGCGCTTGGCGTCGGCGATCACGAGCAGCCCCGCGGCGCGGGCGGCCGCCATGACCTCTTCGAGGGCGGCGAACCCGGCGGCTCCGAACCGCTCGAAGAACGACACCTGCGGCTTGACGATCGCCACGGTGGATGCCGCGGCATCCACCGTGCGCAGCCCGAACTCGCGCACGCCCTGCGCGTCGACACCGAGCCCCCACTCCCGCAGGAGCGTCTCATGGGGGTCGATGCCGACGCACAGGCGTCCGCGCGTGGCGACGGCCCTCTGCAGTCGCGAGCCGAACGAGCTCACACCGCGGCCCGCTGCTCGGCGGCCTGGAGAGCCTCGGCGCGGTCGACGGCGTACTCCTGGAGGCTGCGCACGGCGAAGCCTTCCCGCAGTACCGGCAGCGCGCTGACCGCGGCGCCGAGGACGGCCATCGTGGTGAACAGCGCCTTGTCGGCGGCCACGGCCGCCGCGCGGATCTCGTACCCGTCGGCGCGGGCGATGCCGCCGGAGGGGGTGTTCACGACGATGTCGATCTCGCCCGCGTTGATGAGGTCGACGACGTTGCGCTCCCCCGACTCCTGCGTGTCGGAGTACTTGTTCACGACGTCCACGCGGATGCCGTTGCGCGCGAGGATCTCGGCCGTGCCCGACGTCGCGACGAGGCGGAAGCCGAGCTCCTGCAGGCGGTGCGCCGGCAGGATCACGGCGCGCTTGTCGTCATCGGCCACCGACAGGAACACCGTGCCCGAGGTCGGCATGCCGCCGTAGGCCGCCGCCTGGCTCTTGGCGAACGCGGTCGGGAAGTCGCGGTCGATGCCCATGACCTCGCCGGTGGAGCGCATCTCCGGGCCGAGCACGGAGTCGACGGTGTGGCCGTCGGCGGTGCGGAACCGCTTGAACGGGAGCACGGCCTCCTTGACGGCGACGGGAGCGTCCAGCGGCACGCGCGAGCCGTCCTCGACGGGCAGCAGGCCCTCCGCCTTGAGCTCGGCGATGGTAGAGCCGGCCATGATGCGCGACGCCGCCTTGGCCAGCGGGATGCCGAGCGCCTTCGACACGAACGGCACGGTGCGCGAGGCGCGCGGGTTCGCCTCGATCACGTAGAGCACGCCCGCCGAGACGGCGAACTGCACGTTGAGCAGACCCCGCACGCCGACGCCTTCCGCGATCGCCTGCGTGGCGGTGCGGACGCGGTCGATCTCGGTGCGACCGAGCGAGATGGGCGGGAGGGTGCACGACGAGTCGCCGGAGTGGATGCCGGCCTCCTCGAGGTGCTCCATGACGCCACCGATGTACAGCTCGTGGCCGTCGTAGAGCGCGTCGACGTCGAGCTCGATCGCGTCGTCGAGGAAGCGGTCGACCAGCAGCGGCTTGCCCTCCTCGATGACGACCTCACCGGCGGTGCGCACGAAGTAGTCGCGCAGGCTCTCGGTGTCGTAGACGATCTCCATGCCGCGGCCGCCGAGCACGAAGCTCGGGCGCACGAGCACGGGGTAGCCGATCTCCTCGGCGATCGCGACGGCGCCCGCCTCGTCGACGGCCGTGTCGTGGCGCGGGGCCACGAGTCCGGCGCGGTCGAGCAGCTGCGAGAACAGCTCGCGCTCCTCGGCGATGTCGATGGCGGCGGGAGAGGTGCCGAGGATCGTGTAGCCGGCCTCCTCGATGCCCTTCGCGAGTCCCAGCGGCGTCTGACCGCCGAGCTGGCAGACCACGCCGAGGATCGTGCCCGACGCGCTCTCGGCGTGCAGGACCTCCAGGACGTCTTCGAGCGTGAGCGGCTCGAAGTACAGCCGGTCGCTCGTGTCGTAGTCGGTCGAGACGGTCTCCGGGTTGCAGTTGACCATGATCGTCTCGTAGCCGGCGTCCGACAGGGCGAACGAGGCGTGCACGCACGAGTAGTCGAACTCGACGCCCTGGCCGATGCGGTTCGGGCCCGATCCGATGATGACGACCTTGGTGCGATCGCTCGGCGTGACCTCGGTCTCGTAGTCGTAGCTGGAGTAGTGGTACGGCGTCAGGGCGGGGAACTCCCCCGCGCACGTGTCGACCGTCTTGTACACCGGGCGGATGCCGAGGCCGTAGCGGACGCCGCGGATCTCGGCCTCGGTCACGCCCCGCAGCTGCGCGAGCTGCGCATCGCTGAAGCCGTGCTCCTTGGCCAGACGCAGGGTCGCGGCATCCAGCTCGGCGGCGGCCTGCACGAAGGCGGCGACCTCGTTGATCAGTGCCATCTGGTCCAGGAACCACGGGTCGATCTTCGTGGCCTCGAACGCCTGCGCGACCGTGGCGCCCTTGCGCATCGCCTGCTGCAGCGTCACGATGCGCCCGTCGGTGGGGACCTTCGCGATCTCCAGCAGCTCCTCCACCGAGCGGGGCTCTTCGCCCCAGTGGAAGCTCGATCCGCGCTTCTCGAGCGAGCGCAGCGCCTTCTGCAGCGCCGTCGTGTAGTTGCGGCCGATCGCCATCGCCTCGCCGACCGACTTCATGGTGGTCGTGAGCGTCGCGTCGGCGTTCGGGAACTTCTCGAAGTTGAAGCGCGGCACCTTGACGACGACGTAGTCGAGCGTCGGCTCGAAGCTCGCCGGCGTCGCCTGGGTGATGTCGTTCGGGACCTCGTCGAGGCGGTAGCCGATCGCGAGCTTCGCGGCGAGCTTCGCGATCGGGAAGCCCGTCGCCTTGGAGGCGAGGGCCGACGAGCGCGAGACGCGCGGGTTCATCTCGATGACGATGATGCGCCCGGATGCCGGGTCGACGGCGAACTGGATGTTGCAGCCGCCGGTGTCCACGCCGACCGCGCGGATGATGTCGATGCCGATGTCGCGGAGCTTCTGGTACTCGCGGTCGGTCAGGGTCAGCGCGGGGGCCACCGTGATCGAGTCGCCGGTGTGCACGCCGACCGGGTCGACGTTCTCGATGGAGCAGACGACGACCGTGTTGTCGGCCATGTCGCGCATGAGCTCGAGCTCGTACTCCTTCCAGCCGAGGATCGACTCCTCCAGGAGCACCTCGGTGGTCGGCGAGTCGCGCAGGCCCGCACCGCCGATGCGGCGCAGATCCTCCTCGTCGTAGGCGAATCCGGAGCCCAGGCCGCCCATCGTGAACGAGGGGCGCACGACCAGCGGATAGCCGAGCTCGGCGGCGCCGGAGATCAGATCGTCCATCGTGTGGCAGATGACGCTGCGGGCCACGTCGGCCCCGGCATCCAGCACGAGCTGCTTGAAGATCTGACGGTCCTCGCCCTTGCGGATGGCGTCGACCTTGGCGCCGATGAGCTCGACGCCGTACTTGTCGAGGATGCCCTGCTCGTGCAGCGCCATGGCGGCGTTGAGCGCGGTCTGGCCGCCCAGGGTCGGCAGGATCGCGTCGGGCTTCTCCTTCTGGATGATCGTCTCGATCACGGCGGGCGTGATCGGCTCGATGTAGGTCGCGTCCGCGAAGTCGGGGTCGGTCATGATCGTCGCCGGGTTCGAGTTGACGAGGATGACGCGCACGCCCTCCTCGCGCAGCACGCGGCAGGCCTGGGTTCCCGAGTAGTCGAACTCGCAGGCCTGGCCGATGACGATCGGGCCGGAGCCGATGACGAGGACGCTCGTGATGTCGTCGCGCTTGGGCATCAGTTCTTGTTCTCCAGAGAGGTGCGCACCATGTCGGCGAAGCGGTCGAAGAGGTAGTTGGCGTCGTGCGGGCCGCCGGCGGCCTCGGGGTGGTACTGCACGCTGAACGCCGGGATGTCGAGGGCGCGCAGGCCCTCCACGACGTTGTCGTTGAGGCCGATGTGGCTCACCTCGACGCGGCCGTAGCCGTTCGGGCTGAGGGTCTCGCCGTCCAGCGGAGCGTCCACGGCGAACCCGTGGTTGTGCGCCGTGATCTCCACGCGCCCGGTCTGCTTGTCGAGCACCGGCTGGTTGATGCCGCGGTGGCCGAAGGGCAGCTTGTACGTGCCGAAGCCGAGCGCACGGCCGAGCAGCTGGTTGCCGAAGCAGATGCCGAAGAAGGGCAGGCCGTCGTCGAGCACGTTGCGCAGGAGCGTGACGTGGTCGTCGGATGCCGCGGGGTCGCCCGGGCCGTTGGAGTAGAAGACGGCCACGGGGTCGATCGCGCGGACCTCGTCGATCGTCGCCGACTGCGGCAGCACGTGCACGTCGAACCCGCGGGCGGCGAGGTTGAGCACGGTCGCGCGCTTCACGCCGAGGTCGAGCACGGCCAGGGCGCCCAGCCTCTGCACGTCGGCGGCGGCGGGCGTGACCTCGACCTCGCTGACCGAGACGGCTGCGGAGAGGTTCTGGCCGGCCATCTCGGGCGCTTCGCGCACGATGCGCAGCTGCTCCTCGGGGTCGAGGGCCGCGGCCGCGCCGGAGAACACGCCGCCGCGCATCGAGCCCGACGAGCGGAGCACGCGGGTGACGGCGCGGGTGTCGATGCCGGCGATGCCGACGATCCCGTCGCGCACGAGGGCGTCGTCGAGCGACTCGTCGGCACGCCAGTTGGAGACGACGCGCGAGGGGTCGCGCACGATGTAGCCGGCGACCCAGATGCGGCGTGACTCGGGGTCTTCGCCGTTCATCCCGGTGTTGCCGATGTGCGGCGCGGTCTGCAGGACGATCTGTCCCGCGTAGGAGGGATCGGTGAGCGTCTCCTGGTAGCCGGTCATGCCGGTGGAGAAGACGACTTCGCCGAGGGTCGTGCCCCGTGCGCCATAGGCGCGGCCGGGGTGGCGGGAGCCGTCTTCGAGGACGAGGACGGCGGGGTCGAGCAAGAAGGTCATGCGGCGTTTCCCGTCGAGGTGGTGGAGGTCTGGTCTGTCGCGGTCGGGGTCGAAGGCGGCAGGAGGGCGGAGATCGCAGCGGCGAGGGCGGAGGCCGACTCGTCCTGCGGGCGGAGGTAGCTGTCGACGATCTCGGTGGAGCCGTCCGAGCGGTTCGCGAGCCAGGCGATGCGCACGAGCCCGCCCGCCTCGACCACACGGTCGATGGCGGTGTTGGCGAGGTCGACGCCGGAGATCCGCTCGAGAGCGAGGAACATGCGCGGCTGGCCCACGAGGTCGAGGGCGACGCCCCGATCGGTGACCGTCACGTCGAGGCGCGAACGGAAGCCGAGCCCGCGGATCGCGAGGCGTTCCAGGGCGTCGTCGTGCCGGGTCGTCGCGACGTAGAAGCCCGAGCTGCGCACCTGCTCGCGGGCGTCCGTCGGCGCCTCGCCGAACGGTGCGGCGAGCCCGCCGTCCCGCCGGGATCGTCGTCGCCACGCGACCACACCGAGCGCCAGGAGCCCGACGGCCACGGCGATCATGACGAGCAGTGCCCCTTCACGGGTCATGACGTGACCTCCTTCATGGCGGTGGCCACGACGCCGTCGGCGACCGTGGGAGCGCCGCGGAAGAACGTCCACCGCACCTCGCCCGGCAGTTCGCGGCCCAGGTAGGGAGAGTTGACGCTGCGTCCGCGCAGATCGTCGCGGCCGAATGTCCGCACCGGCGCCGGGTCGTACAGCGTGAGCGAGGCCGGTGCTCCCACGGTGAGCGGCGTGCCGGCGTCGGCGAGGCGGCCGATGCGGGCCGGTGCGGCCGACATCACGCGGGCGACGTCGTCCCACGACAGCATCCCGGTCTGCACCATCGCCTGGTGGACGACCCGCAGCGCGGACTCCAGCCCCACCATGCCGTTGGCGGCCGCCTGCCACTCGCACGACTTGGCCTCCGCCGGGTGCGGGGCGTGGTCGGTGGCGACGATGTCGATCGTGCCGTCGGCGAGGCCTTCGCGCACGGCCTGCACGTCCTCGTCGCGGCGCAGCGGCGGGTTCACCTTGTAGCGGGCGTCGTAGCCGCGCACGAGATCCTCGGTGAGGAGCAGGTGGTGCGGCGTGACCTCGGCGGTGACGTTCACGCCCCGCTTCTTCGCCCAGCGGATGATGTCGACCGACCCGGCCGTCGAGAGGTGGCACACGTGCAGGCGGGAGCCGACGTGTTCGGCCAGCAGCACATCGCGGGCGATGATCGACTCCTCGGCCACGGCGGGCCAGCCGGCGAGGCCGAGCTCGGCCGAGACCGTGCCCTCGTTCATCTGGGCGCCCTCGGTCAGCCGCGGATCCTGTGCGTGCTGCGCGACGACGCCGTCGAACGCCTTCACGTACTCCAGCGCGCGGCGCATGATGAGCGGGTCGAAGACGCAGAAGCCGTCATCGCTGAAGACGCGCACGCGGGCGCGGGAGGATGCCATCGCGCCCAGCTCGGCGAGGCGTTCGCCCTTCTGCCCCACCGTCACGGCGCCGATCGGCTGCACGTGCACGTAACCGGCCGCCTCGCCCAGCGCGAGCTCCTGCTCGACGACACCGGCCGTGTCGGCGACCGGCGAGGTGTTCGGCATCGCGAACACCGTCGTGAACCCGCCCGCCGCGGCGGCGCGCGAACCGGTCAGCACCGTCTCCGACGCCTCGTAGCCGGGCTCGCGCAGATGCACGTGCAGGTCGACCAGGCCGGGCAGGGCGATCAGCCCGTCGGCATCCACCACATCGGCGCCGGCGCGGGTGAGCCCGGTGCCGATCTCGGCGATGCGGCCGCCTTCGAGCACCACGTCGGCGGCCTCTGCCCCGTTCAGGCGGGCGCCGCGGATGATCGTCGGGCGCTCCGGGGTGTGTGGAACCGTCACGGGGCGTGCTCCTCTGCGTTCGTGTCGCGCTCGCCGGGTCGTTCGCCGGCCAGCACCAGGTACAGCACCGCCATCCGCACCGAGACGCCGTTCGCGACCTGCTCCAGCACGGTCGAGCGCGGGGAATCGGCGGCGTCGGCGGAGATCTCCAGGCCCCGGTTCATGGGGCCCGGGTGCATCACCATGCTACCGTCCGGCAGAGCGGCCAGACGCTCGGCATCCAGTCCCCATCGACGCGAATACTCCCGTTCAGTGGGGAAATACGCCGCGTTCATGCGTTCGAGCTGAATCCGCAGCATCATGATCGCGTCCGGTGCGCCCGCGATGGCCTCGTCGAGGTCGTAGACGATGCGCGCCGGCCACGCCGAGACATCCTGAGGGATCAGCGTCGGAGGAGCGACGAGAGTGACCTCCGCGCCGAGCGTGTGCAGCAGCCAGACGTTCGAGCGCGCGACGCGCGAGTGCAGGATGTCGCCGACGATCGCGACCCGCACGCCCGCAAGGTCTCGACCGCGGCTGTCGTCGCCGAAGCGGCGCTTGCGGATCGTGAAGGCGTCGAGCAGCGCCTGGGTGGGGTGCTCGTGCGTGCCGTCGCCGGCGTTGACGACGCCCGCGGTGATCCAACCGCTCGTGGCGAGGGTGTGCGGTGCTCCGGACGCGCCGTGACGGATGACCACGGCATCCGCGCCCATCGCCTGCAGCGTCTGGGCGGTGTCCTGCAGCGACTCCCCCTTGCTGACGCTGGAACCCTTGGCGGAGAAGTTGATGACGTCGGCCGACAGTCGTTTCGCGGCCGCTTCGAAGGAGATGCGCGTGCGCGTCGAGTCCTCGAAGAAGAGGTTGACGATCGTCTTGCCGCGTAGCGTCGGCAGCTTCTTGATCTCCCGCGACTGGGTGTCGCGCATGTCCTCGGCGACGTCGAGGATGCGCAGGGCCTGCTCGCGTGCGAGCGTGCGGGTGTCGAGCAGGTGCCTCATGATGCGATCGTCACCTCTTCGACGCCGTCGACTTCCGCGAGGTGCACGTTGACGCGCTCGCTGCGGGCGCTCGGCAGGTTCTTGCCGACGAAATCGGGGCGGATCGGCAGCTCACGATGGCCGCGGTCCACGAGGATGGCGAGCCGCACCGCGGCGGGGCGGCCGATGTCGCCGATCGCGTCCAGGGCGGCCCGGATGCTGCGTCCCGAGAACAGCACGTCGTCCACGAGGACGACGGTCTTGCCGTCGATCCCCCCGGCCGGGATCTGCGTCGGGCGCGGCGTGCGGGTGGGATTGCGGTGCAGGTCGTCGCGGTACATCGTGACGTCGAGGGCGCCGACGGGGACGCGCGAGCCGGAGATCTCGCCGAGGAGGCCGCCGATGCGCTCCGCGAGGGTCACCCCCCGGGTCGGGATGCCGAGGAGGACGAGGCCGTCCGCCCCTTTGTTGGACTCCAGGATCTCGTGGGAGATCCGAGTCAGTGCGCGGGCGATGTCGGCTGTCTGCATCACGGTACGCGTGTTACCGGTGCTCATCCGTCGCTCCCTTCTCCGCCTCACGGGACGGTGTTAAAGGTTGCTGTGGTACGTCACCCACTCTACCCGACCCGGGCGGCGCTTCAGGTGGTGGATCGCCCCGGCGCGATCGCGCGTCGTACCCCGGCGCGGGCGGCCGTGAGACCGAGCACGAGCAGCGTGACCGACCAGAAGCCCCCGAGGGAGACGGCGTCGCCGAACAGCACGTCCTCCAGCCACAGCACGACGAACTTGCTGCCGGGCAGGATCAGCACGAGCATCACGACCGAGGTCAGACGCCGCGCGGTCGTCGAGGCTGCACGCAGGCGCGCCACGACCGCCTTCTTCACGCGCAGCACGACCTCGAGCACGAGCTTCAGCATGATCGCCGTCGCCAGCGAGACGGCAAAGCTCTCCGAGATGACGCTCGGCACGAACTGCGCGGTGAGGTTGAGGATCACCAGGTAGACGAACACGTCGACGAGGTGCAGCGGGTCGATCTTCATGCCAAGGTCCTCCCTCGCGGACCCCCGGTGTAGTGGTCGCGCTCACTCTAGGGCAGGCCGTTGAAGCGCATGAGAACACTCTCGCGCGGTGTGTGATGTTTCCACTCTCGATCTGGACTTTTCCACCGTGTGGTGTCGGAGGCCCTCGGCAGAATGGGGGTATGGACCTCCTCGCAACGCACCTCGACGACCTGCGTTCGCAGGTCGTGCACGTGCTGCGCGCGGCGGCCTCGAACCGTGTCTTCGAGCGGGGCACCGAAGGCGAGCTCGCCCGGCAGATCGCCGCGATCGCCGAGATCGGCCGCTTCGTCGAGGCGCTCCTGATCGACGCGACCGGCGAGGTCATGCGCCGGTCGGAGAACCCCGTGCGCGACGAGCGGATGACCTCGCACCTCGGATGCCGCGACGTCACCGATCTGCTGCAGACGCTCACCCGGCTCGAACCGCGGTCGGCGGCCCGGCTGCAGCGGGCGGCGACGGCTGTCCGCCGCGCCGTGTCGCCCACGACCGGTGAGGCGCTCGACGCGCCGTTCCCGTCGGTGCGGGCCGCGATGGTCGACGGGGTGGTCGGTACCGACGGCATCCTCGCGATCACCGGACCCCTCCAGCAGACCGCGCCGCGCGTCTCCGCGGACGCACGCCGGGACGCCGCCGACATCGTGGTCGCGGCGGCCCGGGGCGAGGGGCCGGATGCCGCGCCGCCCGCATGCGCCGAGCTGCTGCGCATCCACGCGCAGACGTGGGCGCTCGCGCTCGATCAGGACGGCGCCGAGCCGCGCGAGCGGGTGGCCGAGCGGAAGCGCTCGCTCGTGCTCGGTGTCGCCACCGCGGCCGGAGTGCCCGTCCGAGGAACCCTGCTGCCCGAGGTGGCGGCGCAGCTGCAGACCATCTTCGATGCCCACCTCTCCCCCGCGGTCGCCTTCGACGACCCGTTCACCGCCCTTGACGACGACCCGCTCGTCGCCCGGGATGAGCGCACCCGCCCGCAGAAGCAGCACGATGCGCTCGCGGCGGCACTCGGTGTCGCGGCATCCAGCGGGCTCCTGCCCAGGGTCGGCGCCCACGCGCCCACCCTGGTGGTCTCCGTCGAGGCCGACGATCTCATCGCGGGCACGGGTTACGCCCACGCGCAGGGCTGCGATCAGGCCGTCAGCACCATGGTCGCCCGCCACGTCGCCTGCGCCGGCGCGATCCAACGCGTCGCCAGCCGCCCAGGCGGACGCATCGGCGTGCTGCTGTGCTGGTACCACCACCGCTTCCTCGACCGCATCGGCCGGCAGCTGCGCATCAACAGCGGCGTGCCCGAGGTCACGGCACCGCCGTGGCACGGCAGGGATCATCGGTGGCGGCCGGTGACGACGTCGCCCGTGCGACTCACGAAGCGCGCGAGGCGAATCCTGACGACGTGAATCCCGTGCGTCAGAGCCGGGTCACGACGTCTGCGCGGAGGCCGTCTCGCTGACGCGCGCCGCGCGGATCGGATGCCCCGGTGCGGTAAGGCACTGTCCGCTCGCCAGGTCCCACTTCCAGTCGTGGAGGGCGCACGTGAGCACGCCGTCCTCGATCTTGCCCGTCTTGGTGAGGTCGGCGCGCAGGTGCGGACAGCGCCGCTGCACGTTCCAGCCGTCGATCTCGGCATCCTCGGTCTGATCCGACTGCTCGGCGTACCAGTTCTCGACGTACTCGATGCGGTCGCGCGAGAGGCACTTCAGGAACGTGGTGAGGAACTCGTTGAACTTGCCGCTGCGGCCCACCTCGAACTGCATCGACAGGAAGATCGAGTTCGACCAGTCGATCTCGTGGTCGCGGATGTTCGTCGAGACGAGATCGGCGGGGATCGTGTACCAGTAGATGCACTCCTCCCCCGCGTACGCGCGCACCTTGGCCTTCGGGAAGTCGACGACCATGTCGAGCTCGCCGATGCGGAAGCGGACGTTGCCGCCCACCCCGGTGCGGATCGTGCGAGCGCGGCGCAGCAGCGGCTCCCACCACTCCTGCAGTGCCGCGAGCATCTCGTCGGGTGCCATCGGCTCGGCGCGGGTGGCGATCTCGGCGATGACCTCTCCCTGACGGCTGTCGCGCTGTTCGGCGAGGTAGGCCCACTTGTCGTCGAAGACGCGGTCGATCTCCTCCGCCGAGTAGAGGGTCTGGGTGATCTCGATCGCCCCGCCGTCGAGGTCGACCTGCGTGCCGGGCACGAACTCGTAGCCCTTCTGGTCGGGACGCTCGTCGCGCATGTGCGCGAGGAACTGACGCTGATCGGTGAAGATCGAGTCGTCCTCCAGGCCCCACCCGTTGAAACGGAACAGGTCCTCACGCAGGAACATGGGCGGACCCGCCATCGGGAAGACGTGCTCGGCATCCACCTTCTCGATGTAGTACATCGCGCGCTTGTTCTGCGCGTCGCGCTTGAGCTTCGCGAAGTGCTGCTTGGAGTCCTGCGGCAGGTCGTAGACCATGGGCCACCAGATCGCCCCCGACACCTGCGTGAAGTACGCGTCGGGCTTCGAGAACGAGAGCAGCCGGTCGAGGTCGAGCGGATGCGAGTCGTTCTGGTTCAGGATGCTGGCGGTGCCGTCGTCCACGCTCAGCGAGGAGTCGCCGATCGGGCCGTCACTGGGCGCGCGCAGCGGCGTGACCATGATCTTCAGCCCGCCGGGGTACTCGATCGTCCGGCCCGCCTGGGTGTAGACGATGTTGTCGTAGCCGAGGCGGCGGAGGTCCACCTCGAGGTCGTCGGTCGGGTACTCCGGCAGCAGGACGCGGATGTCCTTCGGCACGTACCGCTCCAGCAGCGTGGGGTCGAAGTGGTCGCGGTGACGGTGCGAGATGTAGAGGAAGTCCGCCTTCCCGAAGCGCTCCCAGTCCAGGCCGCGGTTGTCGGGGAAGGGGAACCACGAACCGAAGAAACTCGGCCCCATCACGGGGTCGCACAGGATGCTGCCGCCCGTCGTCTCGATGAACATTCCGGCGTGGCCGAGGCCTGTGATCCGCATGGGTCCTCCTGGTCGAACAGCTCCCGAGTCTACGCGCGAGAGGCTGTGCGCCCGCTCAGGCGAGGCGGGAGTCAGGGTGCGGAGAGACCGAGGCGCGGGTACAGGCGGGCGAAGCCCTCGGCCAGACCGCCCTCCAGGGCGTCGACGACATGGCCGGCCCCGGGCACCACGTGGCTGTCGGCCTGCCAGCCCGCCGGGGAGAGGAGATTCCCCCCCCAGCCATACGGATGTGACGTCAGGCGGTGCGGGCGATACGTCCGAGCACGCCGTGCACGAACGAGCCGGAGTCGTCGGTGGAGAACTCCTTCGCGAGCTCCACGGCCTCGTCGATGGCGACCGCGGAGGGCACCTCGTCGTTGAACATGAGCTCCCAGACGGCCAGGCGCAGGATGGCACGGTCGACCGCCGGCATCCGCTCGAGCTTCCAGTCGCGCGCGTGCGTGACGATCTGCTCGTCGATCTCGTCGCGGTTGTCGATGACGCCGTCGACGATCTCGCGTGCGTACAGCCAGGACGCCTCGCGGGCGGGCTCGTTCGCCGCGCGCTTGGCCTCGGCCGCGAGCGTCACGGCGAGGTCGTCACCGCGGACGTCGGACTGGTAGAGGATGTCGAGGGCGCGCTTTCGCGCCTTGGAGCGTGCGCTCATGTGATCGGATGCCGCGCGTCAGTTGACGCGGCCGAGGTAGTCGCCCGTCCGGGTGTCGACCTTCACCTTGGTGCCGGTCTCGAGGAACAGCGGGACCTGGATCTCATAGCCGGTCTCGACGGTCGCGGGCTTCGTGCCCGCCGACGAGCGGTCGCCCTGCAGACCGGGCTCGGTGTAGGTGATCTCCAACACGACGGAGGCCGGGAGCTCGATGTAGAGCGGGTTGCCGTTGTTGAGCGCGATCTGCACCTGCTGGTTCTCGAGCAGGAAGTTCGCGGAATCGCCGACCGTCGCGGCGCCGACCGTGATCTGGTCGTAGTCGGCGACGTCCATGAAGACGTAGCCCTCGCCGTCGTTGTAGAGGTAGGTGAAGTCGCGGCGGTCGACGTTCTCGATCTCCACCTTCGCGCCGGCGTTGAACGTCTTGTCGACGACCTTGCCGGTCATGACGTTCTTGAGCTTGGTGCGGACGAAGGCGCCGCCCTTGCCGGGCTTCACGTGCTGGAACTCCACGACGCTCCAGAGCTGTCCGTCGATGCTGAGGACGACGCCGTTCTTGATGTCTGCGGTCGATGCCATGAGTGTGGAGTTTCCGTTCGTGAGTTCGAGGTGGCGCACGCGGTGGCGCGCGGCCGACAGTCGATCTTAGCCCACGCTCCTCCGCGGGCCCGGGCGTCAGCCCTCCGCCGCACCCGTGATGACGTCGATGAGCAGAGCGACCGCGCGCGCGTAGCCCGAGACGCCCTCGCCGATGACGTGGACGGCGGCGACGTCCGCAACGTAGGAGTGGTGCCGGAAGGCCTCGCGTTCGAGGATGTTGGAGATGTGCACCTCGGCGACCGGCAGCGAGACGCCCGCGAGCGCGTCGCGGAGCACGACGGACGTGTGCGTCAGGCCCCCCGGATTGATCACGATCCCGGCGCAGTCGGTGCGCGCCTCGTGGATCGCGTCGAGGAGCACGCCCTCGTGATTGCTCTGCACGGCCCGCACCTCGAAGCCGCGCTCCGCGGCGGCATCCCGGGTGAGGCGTTCGACGTCCGCGAGGGTGTCGCGACCGTAGATCTCGGGCTGGCGGGTGCCGAGGAGGTTGAGGTTGGGGCCGTTGACCAGCAGCAGTCGTCGCGTCTCGCTCATCGTCGGCACACTATCAGCGCGGCCGCTCACCGGGCGGCGTCGCCTTGCGCGGTGAGGCGGATGGGGGCGTTTCCGGCGCCGAAGCCGGCGTAGCCGTCGCGGCGCTCCACGAACTCCCAGAAGATCTGCCCGACGGTGCGGGTGTAGACGTGCAGGTACTCGCCGTCGGCGTCGCGGTCGTACGCGATGTCGAGCGCGCGCAGCTCGCTGATGACTTCGGTCGGCAGGTCGAAGCGGGCCGCGAGGTCGTCGTAGTAGTTCTGCGGCATGCGCAGCAGCTGCATCCCCCGCGCGCGGGACGCGCGGGCCAGCGCGCGGACGTCGTCGCACGCGAACGCGACGTGCTGCGCCAGACCCGTGGCGCTGCCCTGTTCGGCCACGATCGGGGGCGCAACGTTCAGCGGCAGTCGCACGCCGTCCTCGCCGGGCCCGGCGAGGACCCGGCTGCGCACCAGCCCCTGCGGGCCCGGCACGTCGGTGCTGCTGGCGACGTGGAGGCCGAAGGCCGCCGTGTAGAACAGCGTCGTCTCGTCGATCTCCTGCCACGGCTGCGTCATGCTGACATGGTCGAAGCCCGTCACGGCGCTCGCGGCGGCGACCTCGCCGTGCTCGAACTCGCGGGTCCAGGAGGGTTCGCCGGCGTCGGCGGCCTGCGTCCAGAACACCGCCATCCCGCCGGGGGCCACGGCGGCGTCGAGCTGCTGCTCGCGGGCGTAGGTGCGTCGGTAGGCCCGGGGCGTCTGCAGGGCGTCGACGCGGCGCGACACGGCCTCCGCGTCGTCGACCTCGAACCCGACGGCGGCCAGGTGAGGCGCCATGTCGCGCGCGTGCTGCTCGTTGAGTACGACCCGCGCCCGCCCGGCCGACCACAACGTCACCGGCTTGGAGCGGTGGCGTCCGCGGGAGGTGAATCCCGCCTGCGAGAGCAGCGCTTCGACCGGAGAAGTGTCCTCGGCGCGGATCTCGACGAAGTCGATGCCGGAGGGCGCTGCGGAGTCGGGCAGCATCTCCAGGTCGGGTAGATCGGGATACCGTCGCGCCACGGCGTCCTCGAGCCACTTCAGTGACCGGTGCGCGTGCAGCGCCGTGCGCGCGGAGTCCGTCTGCCGGAAGGTGTCGTTGAAGACCTCGAGCGACCACGGCCCCGAGTAGCCGGTGTGCAGCACCTGACCCATGAAGCCGACGAGATCGAAGCTGCCCTCGCCCGGGAACAGGCGGTGGTGCCGGCTCCACGACAGCACGTCCATCGACAGTCGCGGCGCGTCGGACAGCTGCAGGAAGAAGATGCGCTCGCCCGGGATGTCGCGGATCGCGGACGGGTCGTGGCCGCGCGAGAGGATGTGGAACGAGTCGAGGCACAGCCCCACGGCCGGGTGGTCGGCGAGCTGCACGACCCGCCACGCCCGGCGGTAGTCGTCGATGAAGCGTCCCCAGGCGAGCGCTTCGAACGCGATGCGCACACCGTGCCGCGCGGCGACATCGCCGAGGCGGCGCAGCTGCACCGCGCTCACCTCGTCGTCGTCGACCGTCGCCGTCGCCACGTTGCTGCAGCACAGCACGAGGTCGATGCCCAAGCGCGCGGCGAGGGCGAACTTCGCCTCGGCGCGGTGCAGCACGCGGGCGAACTCCGCCTCGTCGACGCCTTCGACGTCGCGCAGCGGCTGGAAGAGATCGAGCGTCAGGCCGAGGCGGTCGGCGACGGCGCGGATCTCCTCCGGGCTCTCGGGCGCCGCGACCAGGTCGGGCTCGAAGACCTCGACGCCGTCGAAGCCGGCCTCGGCGCAGGCGTGCAGCTTGTCGACGAGAGTGCCGCTGACGCACACGGTCGCGATCGAGGTTCTCATGCCGGGAAATGTACCATCCGGTACATACGTGCGGTAGGCCTCGCCTGCGAGGTTCGGTCTCGCCCGTCGATATCCTGAGCGGATGGTGGTCCAGCAGCGCGACGCGGAACGCACCCGGGCGGAGCTGCTCGCGGTGGCGACGGAGGTGTTCGCGCAGGACGGCTACTCGGGTGCGCGTGTCGACGACATCGCGGAGCGCACCCGCACGACGAAGCGGATGATCTACTACTACTTCGGCAGCAAGGAGGGCCTGTATCTCGCGGTGCTCGAGAACGCGTATCGCGGCATCCGTGATGCGGAGCGCGGGATCGACCTGGCCCACACCGATCCCCTCGCGGCGATCCGGGAGCTGGCGGAGCTGACGTTCGACTATCACGTCACCCACGACGACTTCATCCGTCTGGTCTCGATCGAGAACATCCATCGTGGAGCGTTCATCCGCCGCATCGATGCGCTGCGCTCCCTCTCCCAGCCGGCCAAGACGCTGCTCGATGACATCTTGGAGCGCGGGCGCGCCGACGGCGTCCTGCGGTCCGATGTCGACGCGATCGACGTGCACCTGGTCATCAGCGCCTACTGCGTGTTCCAGGTGGCCAACCGTCACACCTTCGGCTACCTGTTCGACATGGACTTCGACGACCGCAGTGCGCACCTGCGCGCGCTCATCGGCGACGTCGTCGTCTCCTGGCTCGCCGCGCGCTGAGCGCGAGGATGGCCGGGGTTTTTCCCGGCCGATCCTTGACGTCGTGGAATTGCCGTGGTTCACTCTGAACGTACCGGTTAGTACATAGACCGGAGCGTACGAAGGAGTACACCCGTGATCGTCACCCACACCGCTCGGCGTCCCTATCTCGTGGGACTCGTCGGCAGCGGGGTCACGCCCTCGCTCACGCCGCCGATGCACATGGCGGCCGCGCGCGAGCTCGGTCTCGAGTACGTCTACCGCCCCCTCGACATCACGGCGCTCGGCCTGTCCCCCACCGCAATCGGCGACATCCTCACGTGGGCGGAGCGCCTCGGCTACGACGCCCTCAACGTCACGCATCCGTGCAAGCGGCTCGTCCTGGACCACCTCGACCACCTCGACCCGCTGGCCGCGGCGCTCGGCGCCGTCAACACCGTGCTGTTCACGCCGGAGGGCCGTATCGGCCACAACACCGACACGACCGGCTTCGCCGCCGGGTTCGTGTCCGGCCTCCCCGGCGTCGCGACCGACCGCGTCGTGCAGCTCGGTGCCGGAGGTGCGGGGTCGGCGGTCGCCGATGCGCTCCTGCGCGGTGGCGTCGGTCGACTGATCGTGGTCGACATCGACGGCCGTCGCGCGGCGGAACTTGTCGACGATCTGCGGTCGCGCCACGGAGTCGAGCGCGTCGCCGTCGGTGCCGCCGACGAGCTGGCCGTCCTGCTGGCCGCGGCGGACGGACTGGTCCACTGCACGCCCACGGGGATGGCCGAACACCCCGGGATGCCCGTCGACGCGGTGCTCCTGCGGCCGACCCTCTGGGTCGCCGACATCGTCTACCGCCCCTATGAGACGGCGCTGCTGCGGGCCGCGCGCGCTCTCGGGGCCCCGACGCTCGACGGCGGACGGATGGCCGTGTTCCAGGCCGTCGACGCCTTCGAGCTGATCACCGGCATCCGGCCCGACGCCGATCGGATGTCCGCCCACTTCCACGCTCTCGTGGCCGCCGACCACGACGTGCTCACCCGCTGACCCGAGTCCGGCGCTCACGTCCCCTTCGAAGGAGAACCACCGATGTCCGAATCCGCAATGGCGCGGAAGACCCCTGTCAGAGCCGCCGTGGCCTCTTTCATGGGCAGCGCCGTCGAGTACTACGACTTCTTCCTGTTCGGCTCCGCCGCCGCGCTGATCTTCCCCACCGTCTTCTTCCCCAGCGGCGACCAGGCCGCGCTGGTGATGTCGTTCGCCACGTTCGGGTTCGCCTACATCGCGCGTCCGTTCGGCGCGGTCATCCTCGGCCACTTCGGCGACCGCATCGGCCGTCAGAAGGTGCTGATGTTCACCCTCATCCTCATGGGGGCATCGACGTTCATCATCGGCTGCCTCCCCGGCTTCGCACAGATCGGCTGGGCCGCCCCGGCGCTGCTCGTGCTGTGCCGGCTCCTGCAGGGACTGTCCGCCGCCGGCGAGCAGGCCGGCGCGTCGTCGCTGACCCTCGAGCACGCACCCGACGACCGACGCTCGTTCTTCACCTCCTGGACGCTGACCGGCACACAGGGCGGGCAGATCCTCGCGGCGCTGATCTTCATCCCGGTGGTCGCCATGCCCGACGAGCTCAAGTTCAGCTGGGGCTGGCGCATCCCCTTCTGGCTGAGCGCCGTCGTCGTCGTGGTCGCCTACGTCATCCGCCGCTCCCTTCACGAGACCCCCGAGTTCGAGGACGCGAAGGCGGAGGGCAAGATCGCCCGTCTGCCCCTGATCCCGTTGCTGCGCGATCACTGGCGCGACGTCCTGCGCGTGATCTTCTGCGCCTTCATCGCCGCCGTCTCGACGGTCTTCGGCAACCTCGCCCTGGCCTACGGCAAGCAGGTGGGACTGGCGGAGAGCCTGACCCTCTGGCTCGTCGTCATCGCCAACGTCGTCGCGCTCGGCACGCAGCCCTTCTTCGGTACCCTCGCCGACCGCTACGGACGCAAGCCCGTCTTCATCTACGGCGCGGCCGCGTCGGCGGCGCTGATGCCCTTCTACATGCTCTCGATGAGCAGCGGCAACACCTTCCTCACCCTGGTGCTCGCCGTGCTGACCTTCTCGTTCGGCTACGCGGCGGCCAACGCGGTGTGGCCGTCGTTCTACGGCGAGATGTTCTCGACGCGGGTGCGCTTCTCCGGAATGGCGATCGGCACGCAGCTCGGCTTCCTCATGGCCGGATTCGCTCCCTCGATCGTCACCGCGCTGGGCGGCGTCGCCCCCGGCGGGTGGGTCGTCATCAGCATCTTCACCGCCGTGATCGCCCTCATCGCCATCGTCAGCGCGGCGACGGCGCGCGAGACCCGCAGCGTCCCGACCGCACAGCTGGGCCTCCCGCGCACGACCGTGCGGACGCGCGAGAGCGTCTCGGCCTGACGCGCCGGAACGGCCGCACGCCGCGTCCCCTCGCCGGGTGCGGCGTGCGGCCGTGTGCCGCTCAGGGGCGGGGGCGCCGCATCACGATCTCGGCGCCGATCGCGCTCGAGAACGTCTCCCCCGTCGGCACGAAGCCGAGCCGGCGGTAAGCGGCCTGCGCGCGGGCGTTGTCGACGTGCACGTCGAGGGTCAGCGCCTCGGCGCCGCGGTCGCGGGCCCAGTCGTGGGCGGCGTCGACGAGTCGCCCGAGCAGCCCCGTCCCCCGGTGCGAGGGCGCGACGTAGACGCCCACGAGGTCCGCTCGCGACGCCGTCACGGCGCGATCGAGATGATCCGATGCCCCCGGCTCGCGCAGGAGCACCGTGACCGTTCCGACCCAGCGGCCGTCGTCGTCGGCGATGAACTGCGCCGCATCCGTGCCGATCGCGGCGCCCGCGGCCCGCTCACGCCAGAAGGAGTCGTCGCGCGCTCGCTCCTGCTCGATGGTGGTCAGGAACGCGATGGATGCCGCGGGATCGCCGACGGCCTCGATCCGCAGGTCACGCACTTGGCGCCATTCCGGCATCCGCACGCGGCGGACGTCCGGCTCGTCCGTCACTCCGCGACGTCCTGATAGGCGGCGAAGAGCAGCGACTCGTCCGGTGCCTGGAGGACCGTCGGCTTGGCGATGTCGTCGAGCACGATGAAACGGAGCATCGCGCCCCGCGTCTTCTTGTCGCGCTGCATCGTCGCCAGCAGCTGCTTCCATGCTCCCGAGCGGTAGGAGGTGGGCAGGCCCAGCAGCTCGAGGATGCGGCGGTGCCGGGCGGCGGCGTCGTCCGAGAGACGCCCCGCCAGCCGCGACAGCTCGGCGGCGAACAGCATCCCCACCGAGATGGCGGCGCCGTGGCGCCATTGGTACCGCTCGGCGTGCTCGATCGCGTGACCCAGCGTGTGCCCGTAATTGAGCACCTCCCGAAGCCCCGCCTCGCGCAGGTCCTCCCCCACGACGCGAGCCTTCATCTCGATGGCCAGCTCGATGCAGCGGCGGAAGGCGGGCGACTGCGGGTCGACGGCGGCGTCGGGGTCGGCCTCGATCAGGTCGAGGATCTCCGGGTACCAGATGAACCCCGCCTTGACGACCTCGGCGAAACCGGCCACCCGCTCGTTGCGGCTCAGCGAGTCGAGCATCGCCAGATCGCAGACGACGGCGCGCGGCGGCCAGAACGCCCCGACGAGGTTCTTGCCCTCCGCGGTGTTGATCCCGGTCTTGCCGCCCACGGCGGCGTCGACCATGCCGAGCACGGTGGTGGGCACCTGGACGACCGCCACGCCGCGCAGCCAGGTGGCGGCCACGAACCCGGCGAGATCGGTGACCGCGCCGCCGCCGAAGCCGACGACGGCGTCGGTGCGGGTGAAGTCGGCCTGTCCCATCACCTGCCAGCAGAAGGCCGCGACCTCGACCCGCTTGCCGGACTCGGCATCGGGGATCTCGGCCAGGAGCACCTGACGCTCGGTCGTCATCAGCAGCTCTCGCAGCTGCGCCGCCTGCGCCGCCAGGGTCGGCGGGTGGATCACGAGCACCTTGCGGGCCGTCTCGGGCAGCGCCGAGCCGACGAGGGGAAGGATGTCGCGGCCGATCGTGATGTCGTAGGGCTGATCTCCCGCGACGGTGATGACGGTGTTCTCGCTCATGAGTCCTCCTGACGCCGGGCGTCTGCGTGCACCCAGTCGACGATGCCGGCCACGACATCGGCGAGGGGTCCGGTCGAGGTGTCGAAGGTGATGTCGGCGACCTGCTCGTACACGGGGCGCCGCTCATCGAAGATGCGGGTCCAGCGCGCCACGGGGTCTTCGCCGGCCAGGAGCGGGCGCGCGCCGCCCCCGATGCGCGAGGCGATGATGTGCGCTTGGACGGTCAGCAGCACGACGTCGTGCCGTCGGAGGTCATCGCGGGTGGCGGGGTCGAGAACCGACCCGCCGCCGAGGGCGACCACCCCGCCGACGGCGAGGGCCTCCTGCACCGCGAGGCGCTCGACGGAGCGGAAGTGCGCCTCGCCGTGCGTGGCGAACAGGTCGGCGATCGCCCCGTGATCGCGGACGACGATCTTGTCGGTGTCGGTGAACGGTCGATCCAGGGCCCTCGCGACGCGGCGGCCGACGCTCGTCTTGCCGGCTCCCATCGGCCCGATCAGGACGAGTGCGCGCCCCGTCATCCGAGCGACAGGGCGTCGTCGCTGTCCGACGCCGTCTGCAGGGTGCCCGGGATGGCGGCGAGGTAGCCCTCGAGGTTCCGCCGCGTCTCGGCGACGCTGTCGCCGCCGAACTTCTCCAGCACCGCCTCCGCGAGCACGATCGCCACCATCGCCTCGGCGACCACGCCGGCCGCGGGCACCGCGCACACGTCGGAGCGCTGGTGGTGGGCCGTCGCGGCCTCGCCGGTCGCGACGTCGATCGTGCGCAGCGCGTGCGGGACGGTCGCGATCGGCTTCATCCCGGCGCGCACGCGCAGGACGGTGCCGGTGGACATGCCGCCCTCGGTGCCGCCCGCCTTGTCGGAGGCGCGCGTGATGCCCTCCGACGCCGCGAACAGCTCGTCGTGGGCGGCCGACCCGCGCCGGCGCGTGGTCTCGAAGCCGTCGCCCACCTCGACGCCCTTGATGGCCTGGATGCTCATGAGGGCCTGCGCGAGCCGGCCGTCGAGGCGGCGGTCCCACTGCACGTGCGAACCGAGGCCGGGCGGCAGCCCGTAGGCGAGCACCTCCACGATGCCGCCGAGCGTGTCGCCGTCCTTCTTCGCGGCATCCACCTCGGCCACCATCCGCGCCGATGTCGCGGGGTCGAAGCACCGCAGCGGATCGGCGTCGAGCGCCTCGACGTCGTCGGGGGTCGGCAGCGCCGCGTCGGAGGGCACCTGCACGGGACCGATCGAGAGGGTGTGACTCACGAGACGGATGCCGAGCTCGCCGAGGAAACCCCGGGCGATCGCACCGAGGGCGACGCGCGCCGCGGTCTCGCGGGCGCTGGCGCGCTCCAGGATCGGGCGGGCTTCGTCGAAACCGTACTTCTGCATGCCGACGAGGTCGGCGTGTCCGGGGCGCGGGCGGGTGAGAGCGGCCCCGCGGCCGCGGGACTTCTCCGTCAGCTCGACGGGCTCCGCGCTCATGACCTCGGTCCACTTCGGCCATTCGGTGTTGCCGATGCGCAGGGCGATCGGGCTTCCCATGCTGAAGCCGTGTCGGACGCCGGACGAGATGGTGAGTTCGTCCTCTTCGAACTTCATCCGCGAGCCGCGGCCGTAGCCGAGCTTGCGGCGCGCGAGATCGGCCTGGATGGCGGCGCGCGAGACGGGGACGCCGGCGGGCAGTCCCTCCATGAAGGCGACGAGTTCGGGGCCGTGCGATTCGCCGGCCGTGAGCACGCGGAGCATTCGCCTAGTCTCCCACGAGCGCGCGGGCCATGACGTCCACGACGGCAACCTCGTCGGCGAGCGGCACTTCCGGATCCCCCGTCAGGAACGCCCGGATCTGCAGCACCGCCTGGTGCAGCAGCATCCCGCGCCCGTCGACGGCGGGAGCGCCGGCGTCCTCCCACGCCCGGGCGAGATCGGTGGGCCAGTGCCCGTAGACGACGTCGTAGAGGAGCCCGCCGCCGGCGGCCAGGCGGCGGCAGGTCTCGTCGGCGAGGGTGGTGCCGCCCGGCAGCGTCGAGACGGTGAGATCCACGGATGCCGGGGCCTCGGCATCCGTCGGAGCCGTCGTCACCCGCACCGACAGGCGCGCGCCCAGCTCGAGGAGGGCGGCGGCCGCCTCGGGGCGCCGCGCGACGACCTCGACCGTCTGCGCGCCCAGCTGGGCCAGGGCGACGAGGGCGGATGTCGCCGTCGCGCCGGCGCCCACGATGCGCGCCCGTTCCACGCCGTCGACGCCCTGCGCGCGCACGTCCGCGACGATGCCGCCGACGTCGGTGTTGAACCCGACCCGGTCCCTTTCGGTGAGCACCAGCGTGTTGACGGCACCGGTGAGTGTCGCGGTGCGGTCGCGGCGGGTGGCCGCGGCGAACGCCTCGGCCTTCAGCGGGAAGGTCAGCGACAGCCCGCGGAAAGCGGGCGGCAGGCCGTCCAGAACGGCGCGGAGATCGGCCGCGGCCACGCGCCGCCGACCGTAGGTCCAGTCGAGGCCGAGCCGCGCGTACGCGGCGCGATGCAGCCGCGGCGACAGGCTGTGGTCGATGGGGTCGCCCCACACCTCCAGAGCGGTGCCCGAGGGCAGCGCCGCGGAGGCGGTCGAGGCGTCAGCAGTCGTCACTGGCGTTGGCGGCGCACCACTGCTGCCACTGGGCGACGGCCTTCTCGTGCTCGGCGTAGGTCGTGCTGAACACGGTCTCGCCCGTCTCGAGGTTGACGGTCACGAAGTACAGCCAGGGGCCGTCGGCGGGGTGCATGGCGGCGTCGATCGCGAGGTCGCCCGGGTTCGCGATGGGCCCCACCGGCAGTCCCGGGTGGAGGTAGGTGTTCCACGGGTTGTCGTTGGCGAGGGCCTCGGCCGAGGAGCTGGCCGTGCCCTTGTTGATCTCGTTGTAGCCGTACTGCGCGGTGGAGTCCATCTGCAGGAGGCCGTGGGTCTCCTCGTTGTCCGGGTCCAGGCGGTTCTCGATGACGCGCGACACCTTGTAGAAGTCGGCGGTGAACCGCGCTTCGCGCTGGATGATCGAGGCGACCGTCAGGATGCGCTCACGCTGGTCGACGGGAACGCCGGCGGCATCCAGCGATGAGACCGTGCGGTCTACGAGGGTCTTGATCACCTGCTGCGCACTCGTGCCGGGGTCGAAGGTGTAGGTCGCCGGGAACAGCCAGCCCTCCAGCGTCGTCGCCGCGACGCCGTACTGCGACGGGTCGGCGGCGGCGGCCTGCAGATCGGCGAGCGGGATGCCGGTGCCGTCGGCGAGCCGCGTGAGGGTCGACTCCATGGTGAGGCCTTCGGGCAGCTGCGCCGTGTTCTCCCGACGACTGGCCGGATCCTCCAGGGCCTTCAGGGCCGCCGCGGACGACATCTTCTGCTTCAGCGCGTAGACGCCGGGCTGGAAGGTCGGGTTCTGGCCGGTCTTGATGAGGTAGTCGTAGAACGCGCCGTCGGTCTTCGTGACCCCGGCCTGGAAGAGCGTCGTGGAGATCGTCGAGCCGGTGTCGCCGCTGACGATGGTCACCGTCGCGTCGCCCTCCGCGATGCCGTCCTCGTAGTCCTTCGGCTCCTCCCAGCCCATGAACGAGCGGATCTTGTCCTCGTACGTGTTCCACACGTAGAAGCCGCCGCCGGCGATCCCGCCGACGATGGCGAGGATCACGCCGAAGATCACCCAGCCGGCGATGCGGCTCTTGCGGCGGTCCCGGTCGTGCTGCTTCACACGCTCGCGTTCGGCGTGCTCTTCGGCCTGGAACAGCGCGGCGAGCTGGTGGTGCTCCGACGGCGGCTCCTCGCGGCGCTCCGGTGCGTCGACGGCGCCCTCGCCGGCGGCATCGGCTGCGGTGACGGGGCCGGCCGGCTCCCCCCTGCGCGCCGACACGGGCGGCGCGCTCGCGGCGAGGTCGGCGGGCGGCTCGGCCGCGGCGGCGGGCACGTTCGCGACCGGGGAGGTCGCGGCGCCCCCCCCCGCCCCTTCCCCGGCGGCCCCGCCCCCGGCGGCCGCTTCCCGGGCGGCGCGGCGCGACGGCGGGACGGCCGGCGGCTCCTCGGCGCGGGGTCGGTCGCTCGCACGGGTCTCGGAGCCCCCGGGAGCACCGGACGACGGCGCCGCGCTCCGCGGCGTCGGGAGTTTGCTGAACAGGTCCGCGAACTCATCGTCGTTCGGCGGGGTTTCGGGCATCAGACGGGCTCCTGCAGATCGGGCACGGCGGCGCCGGCGGGGGCACCGGTGCTCTTCTCGACATCGATCGCCTGCTGCAGCAGGACCACCGCGGCGACTTGGTCGACAATCCTACGAGACGAACGCTGAGAGCGCCCGGCGCTGCGCAGGGCCGCGTGGGCGGTCACCGTGCTGAGCCGCTCGTCCACCAGTCGCACGTCGATCCCGGATGCCGCGCGCAGCGCCGCCGCGAACTCCCGCGCGTCCGCGGTGGACGCGGTGTCCCCGCCCGCGAGGCTGATCGGCAGTCCCACCAGCAGCTCCATGGCGGAGTACTCCTCGGCGAGCTCGACGATGCGCGCGACGGCGGCGTCGGTGCGCGCCACCGTCTCGACCGGGACGGCCAGCAGGCCGTCGCGGTCGCACCGCGCCACCCCGACGCGCGCCTTCCCGACGTCGATGCCGAGGCGCACGCCCGGGCGGAATCCGCTCACGCGCCCGGGGTCTCCAGCGCGCGGGTGAGGGCGGTGAGCGCGCTCGGAAGGGCGCTGACATCCGTCCCGCCGCCCTGGGCGACGTCGTCGCGGCCTCCCCCGCCGCCGCCGAGCACGCCGGCGGCGGTCTTGGCGAGCACGCCGGCCTTCGCACCGGCGCCGCGGGCCGCATCGTCGGTGGCGACGATCACGATCGGCCGCCCGCCGACGTCGGCGCCGAGCGCCACGACGGCTCCGGCCCCGACCCGTTCGCGGATCTGCAGCGCGAGCGTACGCACATCGTCGGCGGATGCCGCCGTGCCGAGCGTCTGCGCGACGACACGGTAGGCCCCGATCTGCTGCGCCGTCGCCGCCAACTCGGGCAGGCGGCTCTCCAGCGCCTTCGCCTCGAACTGGGCGATGCGCTTCTCGGCGGCCTTGAGGCTCGCGGCCAGATCCGCGACGCGGGCGGCGAGCTGATCCTTCGGCGTCTTCAGCGAGCTGGTCAGCTGCGACACGATGGCGCGCTCGGCCGCCAGCTCGCGGAAGGCGTCCAGCCCGACCAGGGCCTCGACGCGGCGCGTCGACGCCCCCACCGAGGACTCCCCCACGAGGTTGATCAGACCGATCTCGGCGCTGGACGCGACGTGCGTGCCGCCGCACAGCTCACGCGACCACGGGCCGCCGATGTCCACCATGCGCACGGTGTCGCCGTACTTCTCGCCGAACAGCGCCATCGCGCCGGCGGCCTTCGCCTCGTCGAGGGGAAGCACGCGCGTGGTCACCTGCAGGTTGTCCCGCACGGCGTTGTTCGCGATCTCCTCGATCTCCGTCTTCGTCGCCTCCGACAGGGTCTGGCCCCACGAGAAGTCGAAGCGCATGTAACCGGCGCGGTTCAGCGATCCGGCCTGCGTCGCGGACCTGCCGAGGGTGTCGCGCAGGGCCGCGTGCACGAGGTGGGTCGCCGAGTGGGCCTGCTGCGCGGCGCGACGGTTGACGGCGTCCACGACGCTCGTCGCCGGCTGCCCGACGCCGACCTCGCCGGAGGTGACCTCGACCGTGTGGCTCACCAGACCCGGGACGGGACGCTGCACATCGAGCACCTCGAGCTCGTAGCCCGGGCCGACGATGACGCCCTTGTCGGCGACCTGGCCGCCGCTCTCGGCGTACAGCGAGGTCTCGGCGAGGATCACCTCGGCGATCTGGCCCTGCAGCGCGCGCTGGGCGGGGGCGCCGTCGACGAGCAGGCCGAGCACGGTCGACGGGGTCTCCCACTCCGTGTAGCCGGTGAAGACCGTCTCGCCGTGCGCGCGGAAGTCGCGGTACACGCTCGTGTCGGCGAGCTGACGCTTGCGCGAGCGGGCGTCGGCCTTCGCGCGGGCGCGCTGCTCATGCATCAGCGAGTCGAACGCGTCGCGGTCGACGGACAGGCCCGCCTCCTCCACGATCTCCATCGTCAGATCGATCGGGAACCCGTACGTGTCGTGCAGGAGGAACGCCTCCGCGCCGCCGATCGCGGTGGCGCCGGCATCCTTGGCCGCGGCGATCGAGGCGTCGAGGTTCTCGGAGCCCGCCGCGAGCGTGCGCAGGAACGTCGCCTCCTCGGCGAGGGCGTAGGCGACGAGACGGTCGTAGTCGATGCCCACGACCGGGTACGCCTCCTTCATCGCGTCGCGCGACGCGGCGAAGAGGATCTCGAAGGTCGGGCCGTCCACGCCCAGCAGCCGCATCGAGCGGATGACGCGGCGCATGAGGCGACGCAGGATGTAGCCGCGGCCCTCGTTGGCGGGCGTGACCCCGTCGCTCAGCAGCATCAGCGACGAGCGCACGTGGTCGGCGACGACGCGGAAGCGCACGTCGTCCTCGTGGTTCGCGCCGTACGCCTTTCCGGAGAGGGCGACCGCGGCGTCGAGCACCGGGCGCACCTGATCGGTCTCGTACATGTTGTCGACGCCCTGCTTGAGGAACGCGATGCGCTCGAGCCCCATGCCGGTGTCGATGTTCTTGTTCGGCAGCTCGCCGACGATCGTGAAGTCGTACTTGCTGCGCACGTCGGTGATCTCGTACTGCATGAACACGAGGTTCCAGATCTCGACGTAGCGGTCGTCGTCGGTGGCCGGACCCCCGTCGATGCCGTAGGCGGGACCGCGGTCGAAGAAGATCTCCGAGCAGGGACCGGCGGGGCCGGGAAGACCGGTCGACCAGTAGTTCGTGTCCTTGCCGAGGCGCTGGATGCGCTCCTCGGGCAGGTCGGTGAGGCGCAGCCACAGGTCGTGTGCCTCGTCGTCCTCCTCGTACACGGTGACCCAGAGGTCCTTCGGGTCGAAGCCGAGGCCGCCCTCCTCCTCCGCCGTGGTCAGCAGCTCCCACGCGTAGCGGATCGCGCCTTCCTTGAAGTAGTCGCCGAACGACCAGTTGCCGAGCATCTGGAAGAACGTGCCGTGGCGCGGCGTCTTGCCGACCTCTTCGATGTCGTTCGTGCGGATGCACTTCTGGTTGTCGGCCGCGCGCGCGTAGGGCGCCGGCACGTCGCCGGACAGGTACGGGATGAACGGCACCATGCCGGCCACGGTGAACAGCAGCGCCGGGTCGTCGGTGACCAGGGATGCCGAGGGCACGATCGTGTGCCCGTTCTTCTCGAAGTAGTCCAGGTAGCGCTGGGCGATCTCGGCGGTCTTCATCTGTGGGTTCCTCGGCAGAGCACGGGCGTGCGGGATCGGGCGGTCCCGGACGGGGACGGTGCGGGGTGGGTCAGTCGGCGTTCTCGACGGCGTCGGCCGCGGCGTCGACGGCGCTGGAGGCGGCATCCTTCGCGGCCTCCACGGCGTGGGCTGCGGCATCCTTGACGTTCTCGGCGATGCCGTCGATCTTCGCCTCCTGGGCGCGATAGGCCTCGCCGATGCGGTCGGTGAACTCGGTGATGCGGGCATCGACCTCCGCGAGCACCTCGTGGCCGCGCGGATCCTTGTTCACCAGGTGGGCGGCGACGAAGCCCCCCGCGAGTCCGACGACGAACCACAGCACGCTCTTCATGGGTTCCATGTTAGGTGCACGGGTGATCCGGGTGGGCGCGGGGACGGCGAAGGGCGCCGGGGGAACCCCGACGCCCTTCGGGCGGCATCCGATCGCTGAGCGGATGCCGCGAGTCGAAACGGCTCAGCGCGCGGCGTAGTACTCGACGACGAGCTGCACGTCACCGGTCACGGGGACCTCGGCGCGCTTGGGGCGACGCACGAGACGCGCCTGGAGCTTGTCGAGCTCGACCTCGAGGTAGCCCGGAACGGGGGGCAGGACCTCGGCGTGGCCACCGAGCGCGGCGACCTGGAAAGGCTCCAGCGACTCGCTCTTCGGCTTGACGTGGATGAGCTGACCCGGCTTCACACGGAACGACGGTCGGTCGACGAGCTGGCCGTCCACGAGGATGTGGCGGTGCACGACGAGCTGACGGGCCTGCGCGGTGGTGCGGGCGAAGCCGGCACGCAGCACGAGGGCGTCGAGGCGCATCTCGAGCAGCTCGACCAGGTTCTCACCGGTCAGGCCGTCCTTGCGGCGGGCCTCGTTGAACGTGTTGCGCATCTGCTTCTCGCGGATGCCGTACTGCTCGCGCAGACGCTGCTTCTCGCGCAGACGGACGGCGAAGTCGCTGTCCTGCTTGCGCTTGGTGCGGCCGTGCTCGCCGGGGGCGTACGGGCGCTTCTCGAGGTACTTGGCTGCCTTGGGGGTCAGCGCGATGCCGAGGGCACGCGACAGACGCACCTTGCGGCGGTCCTGGGACTTCGTAGCCACGAAGTGTTCCTTTCGTTACGCGGACGCGACTGTCGCGCCTCGCGGACGTATCGCCTCTCCTCGCCCTGTCCGGACTGCACGCCGGGGCATGCCGGAAGGTCGGTCAAGAAGAGAGGGGATGCCCGAAAACCGGTTTCGAGCCCCTCAAGCCTATCAGAGCGCTCCCCCGCTGAGCGCGGACCAGCCCAGCGCGAACAGCGGCACGTACAGGAGCGCGATCAGCAGCGCGTGCGTCAGGACGAAACCGAAGGCCTCCAGCGCCTTCCCGCGCAGGCGGAGGTGCCCGGTGAGCTTGCGGATCATCGAGGTGGGATGGCGCACGTCCCAGCTGTTGAACCGCAGGTAGCGGCCGAGGTAGACCCCGACGGCGCCGAGCACGATCACGACCCCGGCGAACACCCAGCTTCCGCCGGGAATGCGCCGGTCCGCCGGATCGAGCAGCAGGACGACCATCGTCTGGACGACCGCCAGGCTGAGGACGGCGTTCGCGATGCCCGACAGCGTCAGCGCCAGCGTCTGGACGATGTCGTACCAGAGCGGGACGGGAGTCGCCCGCCCCCGGTGGCTGAAGTTCAGCTCCGTGATGAGGTAGACCGAGTTCGGGAAGAACAGCAGCCAGACGGCGGTCGCGATGACGAGGTAGACCCAGATCGCGACCGTGCCGCCGCCGTCGACCGCCTGCGCCGCGCGGCCGAACACGGGTGTCAGCAGCAGGAAGCCGACCCCGAAGACGATCGCCAACAGCACCGGCAGGAAGGACAGGCCGATGTTCACGAGCATCGGCCGGTACAGCCGCACGGCGTACACGCGGGCTCGCAGCACGACGAGCACGGCGGCGTAGACGTTGAGCAGCGCGACCGCCAGGACACCGAGAAGCAGAGCCGACACCCCGCCAGCCTGGCACATCGCCCGTGCGCGCCGGGGCGCGCGGGTCAGCCGAGCAGGTCGAGGATGCCGACGGGGTAGACGGGCCGTGTCGTGTCCCGCGCCGCGGCGGCGATGTCGTACCAGCCGACGCTCGTGTGGCTGTCGCGGACCGCGATCCGCCCGTCGACGGGGAGGGCGCTGAGCGTGCGCGAGCGCACCCGGAAGACGTGCACGATCTCGTGGCCGCGTCCGGCGGGGCCATCGAAGATGTTCTCGGTGACGCCGAGCGGCTCGACGTCGTCGAGTGGGGCGTCGAGCTCCTCCGCGAACTCGCGGGCGAGTGCCACCGCGGCCGGCTCGCCGAAGGCGATTCCGCCGCCCGGCGCCCGGAGGAACTCGCCGTGCCGGCCGTTCGCGGGGTACGACTCCAGCAGCACGCGACCGTCGTGCACGAGGAGCCCGACGGCGATGGCGCGGACGCGATCGGGTGCGCTCAGCTCTGCCGCATACGCGCGGACCGCGCGCTGGTAGCGCGGCAGTCGCGGAGCGAGGGTGGTGAGGGCGGTGGTCAGCGCGCGCGCCGGCTTCTCGTCGGAGAACAGCGCGAGCGAGAGGAAGGCGCGGGCGGCGTCGATGAGGGGGTCGTCGTCGGCGACGCCCTGCAGAAGGGCGATGGCCGCCGAGGACTCGCCGACGTTTCGCAGGGAGCTGGCCAGCTGGATGACCGCGCGTGTGCGGTGCGGGCCCGCCAGTCCCCGGCCGAGGGCGTCGCGATAGAGCGGGATCGCCTCCCGCTCCTCTCCGAGGGAATCGTGCAGAGAGGCGCGTTCGTAGCTCGCGCGGGCGTCGTCCTGCCCGCGGGCGGCCAGGATCGCGGCCAGCTCGGCGCGGGCCCGCTCCGGTCGCTCGAGGTCGACGTGCTCCCAGAACCGGTCGAGGTCGTCCTCCGCTGCCGCCGGATCCGCCGCCGCCGTCGCCGTCGCCGCACCGACCGCGGCGCCGTCGTCCCCCGTCCACGCCGAGCCGACGACGCCCTGCAGGTCGCGGAGGGTCGGATCGTCGAGGTCGGATCGCAGGAAGACCTGCAGGCCCCGCACCGCCTCCCCCGCGTCGCTCAGGTCTCCCGACAACAGGTGGGCGATGAGGGCGTCGAGGGTGACGGTGAGGACGGTGCCCGTCTCGCCCGTCTCCCATCGCGGTTCGCCGACGCGGCGGCATCCGGCGGCGATCACGACGTGCTTGCGCCGCGTCGAGTTGGCGCCCGACCACTCCGAGCCGGCGTGGAACAGGGCCGCCGCGCGGTGGCCGGTCTCCTCCCGCAGCTCCCGCGCCGCTGCGGTGACCGGGTCCTCACCGGGATCGATGAGGCCGCCCGGAAGCTCCCGCACGGGCGTGCGCGGGCCGACGCGGAACTGTTCGAACAGCAGCGCACGGCCCGCGTCCGTCACCGCGATCACCGCGACCGTGTCGCCCTGCACGAGGACGTCCCAGTCCGAGACGGAGCCGTCGGGAAGACGGTAGGTGTCACGGCGCACCGTGGTGTAGCCGTCGTAGACGGTCTCCTGGCCGAGGCGGACCCAGGGGGTTGTTGCGCTGTCGTCGTCCATCATCCGATCCTCGCACCGGGGCGGCCGCGTCAGTCGCCGAGGATCTTCCGGATCTTCTCGACGCGGGCCGCGATGTCGCGCTCGAGCCCGCGTCCCGTCGGCTCGTAGTAGTGACGGCCGCGGAGCTCGTCCGGCAGGTACTGCTGCGTCGCGACACCGACCTCGAGATCGTGCGGATAGACGTACCCCTTGCCGTGGCCGAGGCGCTTGGCGCCCGGGTAGTGGGCGTCGCGAAGGTGGGTGGGGACGCGGCCGAAGCCGCCCGCGCGGACGTCGGCGATCGCCTTGTCGATCGCCGTGTACGCGGCATTCGACTTCGCCGTCGTCGCGAGGTAGGCGGTCGCCTCCGCGAGCGGGATCCTGCCCTCGGGCATGCCGATGAACGCCACGGCGTCGGCGGCCGCGACGGCGATGACGAGCGCCTGAGGGTCGGCGAGCCCGATGTCCTCGGATGCCGAGATCACCAGGCGCCGCGCGATGAAGCGCGGGTCCTCACCGGCCTCGATCATGCGCGCGAGGTAGTGCATCGCGGCATCCACGTCGGATCCGCGGATGGACTTGATGAACGCGCTGATGACGTCGTAGTGCTCGTCGCCCTGCCGGTCGTAGCGCAGCAGGGCGCGATCGACGGCCTGGGCGACCTGAGCGGCGGTGACGGTGGGCGCCTCGACCTCGGACTCGTCTGCCGTCTCGTCGCCGTCGGCGACCATCGCGGCCGCCGCCTCCAGCGACGTCAGCGCCCGGCGGGCGTCGCCCGACGCGAGCTGGATGAGGGCCGTCCGCGCCTCCGCGTCGAGCCGGACGCGGCCGGCGAGCCCGCGCGCGTCGTCGACGGCGCGGTCCAGGAGCAGGCCCAGATCGTCGTCGGTCAGCGGCTGCAGCGTCAGCAGCAGCGAGCGCGACAGCAGCGGCGAGATGACCGAGAACGACGGGTTCTCGGTCGTGGCCGCGATGAGGATGACCCAGCCGTTCTCGACGCCGGGAAGCAGCGCGTCCTGCTGCGCCTTGGTGAACCGGTGGATCTCGTCGAGGAACAGGATCGTCGAGATCCCGTAGAGGTCGCGCTGGGTCATGGCCTCCTGCATGACCTCGCGCACGTCCTTCACGCCCGCCGTCACCGCCGACAGCTCGACGAAGCGGCGCCCCGAGGTGCGCGCGATGGCCTGCGCGAGCGTGGTCTTGCCCGTGCCCGGCGGTCCCCAGAGGATCACCGAGACGGCGGTCTTGGCCGCGCCGGACGGATCCGCGAGCGCGACCAGGGGCGACCCCGGGCGCAGCAGGTGCGCCTGCCCGGCGACCTCGTCGAGCGACGTGGGGCGCATCCGAACGGCCAACGGGGTCTGACCCTGGAAGAGAGCGGATGCCGATGCCACGCACCCAGGCTATCCGCGCCCCCCGACGCCGGGGTCGCCGACGGGGACGCGACGGCGCCCGTTTGTGGGCGGGAACGGCCGACACGTAGTCTTCGCGTAGTGTTTGTGCGCCCCCGGATCGCGGGGAACGAGGGAGGTCCGGGTGGCTGCGGCGACAGGGAAGAAGCAATCGCGCGTCGAGAAGGAGCGGGCGCGGGCCTACCGTGCGCGCCAGGAGTTCCATGAGGGCCTGATCGCGCGTCGCCGCCGCGACAACCTCATCGCCGGAGTCGCCGGCGGTCTGCTGATCCTCGCCGTCGTCGGCGGCCAGGTCGCCTACTACACGACGGGACCGGGCGCCCCGACGCCGGTTCCCACCGACACCGGCACCCCCGCGCCGACCCCGATCGAGCTGCCCGGGTCGTCGCAGATCCCGACGCCGACCCCCACTCCCTGACGCGTCCGGCCCCGGGTCCGGCGGGTGCGTGCGCCCACCACGGACGACGGGGTCGCGCATATAGGCTGTAAGCCGACCGAACCCCCATGCGGCGTGCGCCGCGACGAGGTGCTATCCGTGACTGACGTCTCCCTTTCCCAGCCCGACCACGAGCCCGCAGAGCAGGCCGCCGTCGAGGAACCCGTGCTCGCCGACGACGGCGTGGACGCCGACGCTCCGACCGCGCCCGCGCCCGTCGACGAGGCGCCCTCCGACGAGGCGCCGGTGGAGTCGGCTCCCGTCGAAGAACCCGCCGCCGACCCTGCGCCCGCCGCGGACGCCGGTGCGGCTCCCGTGCCGACGCCGCGAGCCGTTCCCGTGCCGCGCCCGCCGGCGCGTCGGGCGGCCGTCGCACCCCTGCCGTCGGCGGTGCCCGACACGTTCGGCCGCGTCGACGACGACGGCACCGTCTCCGTGCGCGAGGGCGATGAGTGGCGCGTCGTGGGCCAGTACCCGGACGGCACGCCCGCGGAGGCGCTGGCCTACTTCGAGCGCAAGTACGTCGACCTCGCCGGCGAGGTCACCCTGCTCGAGGTGCGCCACCGCAACGGCGGCGCCTCGGCATCCGATCTGCGGGCCACCCTCGCGACCGTTCGCGAGCGTGTGACCGGCGCGGCCGCGGTGGGCGACCTCGCGGCGCTGGAAGAGCGCCTCTCCGCCCTGGATGCCGCGCTCAGCGAGGCGTCCGCGGAGGAGGCCCAGGCCCAGCGCGAAGCGGTGGATGCCGCGATCGCCGAGCGGACCGCTCTCGTCGAGCGCATCGAGGCCATCGCCGCCCGCGATCCGAAGTCGATCCAGTGGAAGCAGACGACCGCCGAGGTGGGCGAGCTCTTCGCGCAGTGGCAGGCGCACCAGGCCACCGGGCCGCGCCTTCCCAAGAGCACGGGCCAGCAGCTGTGGAAGCGATTCCGCGACGCGCGTGCGGTTCTCGACAAGCACCGTCGTGAGTTCTACGCCGGCATGGACGAGCAGCACCGCTCCGCGCGCGACGCCAAGGCGCGGCTCGTCGAGCGGGCCGAGGCCCTCGCCAGCAAGGGTGAGGACGGCATCGGCGCGTACCGCACGCTGCTGGACGAGTGGAAGAGCGCGGGCCGCGCGGGCAAGAAGGCGGACGACGCCCTGTGGGCCCGTTTCAAGGCGGCCGGCGACGCACTCTACGCCGCGCGCAGCGACCGCGAGCAGGCCGACGCCGAAGCCTCGCGCGAGAAGATCGACGCCAAGCGCGAGCTGCTCGCCGAGGCGGCCGCGGTGCCGCAGGAGAAGGACCTGGTGAAGGCCCGCACGCTCCTGACGGGCATCCAGCGCCGCTGGGACGAGATCGGACGCGTGTTCCCCCGCGAGGCCGAGCGGGGCCTCGACGACGACCTCCGCAAGATCGAGCAGAGCCTCAAGGCGCGCGAGGACGCCGACTGGAAGTCGAACAACCCCGAGACGAAGGCGCGTCAGAACGACATGACGCAGCAGCTGCGCGACGCGATCGCGGGTCTCGAGGCCGATCTCGAGAAGGCGAAGGCGTCCAAGAACGCCGGGGCCATCGCCAAGGCCACCGAAGCGCTCGAGGCGCGCAAGGGCTGGCTCAAGGCGCTCGGCGGCTGACATCCGGAGCCGGCGGTCTCTCCGCCGGCTCCCCTGCCCCTGCCTCTGCGGCTTCCTCCCCGGCGGGGGCGTCGCTCGCGATTGTCCACAGTTCGGTGCCTGTCGTGCCTGCGCGCACCCCGGGGGCGTGAGACTGCCGTCATGCCCTGGCCGTTCCTCTACTTCCCCGGCGACCGTCTGTCACGAACCGAGCTGTCGGCCGCGCGTCTCGACGGTCATGTCGTCGAGGTCGGCGAGGCGTACATGCCCGCCGACGCCGTCGAGACCCGGGAACTTCGCGCCGGATCGGCGCGGCCGTGGCTGTCGGCCGCGCTGGCGTTGACGCACGAGTCGGCGGCCTGGGTGCACGGCGCCCTCGCCGAGCCCCCGGTGCGCCAGCGGGTGCAGCGCGTGACGGCGCGCCGCATCCCATCGGTGCTCGACGTGCGGCTCGTGTACCGCGATGTCGCGCTCCGGCCGGAGGACGTCGAGGTCATCTCGGGCGTCGCGGTGACCACACCGGAGAAGACCCTCGGCGATCTGGCCCGCGATCTCTGCGGCGGCATCGACACGCAGGGCGCCGTCGACGCCCTCGTGGCGTGGCGCCCCGGCCTCGCCCGGTCGACGGCGGATGCGGTGGCAGAGGGGCCGCCGCTGCATCACAAGCGCGCGGCGATCGTCTACCTCCGCGCGCGGGCGCAGGAGGTCCGGGCTCAGGAGGAGGTGACGCGGTAGACGTCGTAGACGGCGTCGATGCGGCGCACCGCGTTCAGCACGCGATCCAGGTGCACGATGTCGCCCATCTCGAAGACGTACCGGCTCAGCGCCAGGCGATCGTTCGTGGTCTGCACGGAGGCGGACAGGATGTTCACGTGGTGCTCGCTGAGAACGCGCGTGATGTCGCTCAGCAGCCCGGAGCGGTCGAGGGCCTCGACCTGGATGTGCACGAGGAAGACGCTCTTGGTCGTCGGGGCCCACGAGACGTCGATCATCCGGTCGGGGTCGTCCTTGAGCGAGCGCACGTTCGTGCAGTCCGCGCGATGCACCGACACGCCGCTACCGCGCGTGACGAACCCGACGATCTGGTCTCCGGGGACGGGCGTGCAGCATTTCGCGAGCTTGACGAGGATGTCGGGCGCCCCGCGCACCAGCACGCCGGAGTCTCCCCCGCGCGGAGCCTTCGAGCGCCCGATGTGCGGGATCTCGATCGGCCCGGTGGAGGTGTCCTCCTGCGAGCTGACGAGCGCCGTGACCTTCTCGAGCACCGACTGGGTGGACACGTGTCCTTCGCCGACGGCGGCGTAGAGCGCGGTGACGTCCTCGTAGCGGAGCTGATGGGCGACCTCGGTGAACGAGTCCTGGTTCATCAGCCGCTGCAGCGGCAGGTTCTGCCGTCGCATCGCGCGGGCGATGGCGTCCTTGCCCTGCTCGACGGCTTCCTCTCGGCGTTCCTTCGTGAACCACCCGCGGATCTTGTTGCGGGCACGGGTGCTCTTGACGAACCCCAGCCAGTCCTGGCTCGGGCCGGCATCCGGGTTCTTCGAGGTGAACACCTCGACGACGTCACCCGAGTGCAGTTCGGACTCGAGGGGAACGAGGCGCCCGTTGACCTTGGCGCCCATCGTCCGATGGCCGACCTCGGTGTGCACGGCATACGCGAAGTCGACCGGCGTGCCGCCGGCGGGAAGACCGATCACGCGTCCCTTGGGCGTGAAGACGTAGACCTCTTTCGCCCCGATCTCGAAGCGCAGCGAGTCGAGGAACTCGCCCGGATCGGCCGTCTCGGCCTGCCAGTCGGAGATGTGGGCGATCCACGCCATGTCGGTGTCGACCGACTTGGCCTCGGACTTGCCGCCGGCCATCCGCTCCTTGTACTTCCAATGCGCCGCCACGCCGTACTCGGCCTGCTGGTGCATCTCGTTGGTGCGGATCTGGATCTCGACGGTGCGTCCGCCGGGACCGATCACCGTCGTGTGCAGCGACTGGTAGAGGTTGAACTTCGGGGTCGCGATGTAGTCCTTGAACCGGCCGGGGATCGGTGTCCACCGCGCGTGGATCGAGCCCAGCACCGCGTAGCAGTCGCGCACGGTGTTCACGAGCACGCGGATGCCGATGAGGTCGTAGATGTCGTCGAACTCTCGGCCGCGCACCACCATCTTCTGGTAGACGGAGTACAGCTGCTTGGGGCGCCCCATCACGCGACCGCGGATGCGCAGATCGCGGAGGTCCGCCTCGACCGCCTCGATCACCTTGTGCATGTACTCCTCGCGCTGCGGCGTGCGCTGCTTCACGAGGCTGTCGATCTCGGCGTAGAGCTTCGGGTGCAGCACGGCGAACGAGAGGTCTTCGAGCTCGCTCTTGACGGCCTGGATGCCGAGGCGATGCGCCAGCGGCGCGTAGATCTCGAGCGTCTCGGTCGCCTTCTTCGCCGCCTTCTCGGGCGGGACGAAGCCCCAGGTCCGTGCGTTGTGCAGGCGGTCGGCGAGCTTGATGATCAGCACCCGGATGTCCTTGGACATCGCGACGATCATCTTGCGGACGGTCTCGGCCTGCGCGGCATCCCCGTACTTGACCTTGTCGAGCTTGGTGACGCCGTCGACGAGCATCGCGACCTCGTCGCCGAACTCCGCGGCCAGCTCGTCGAGGCGGTAGTCGGTGTCTTCGACGGTGTCGTGCAGGAGGGCCGCGGCGATCGCGCGGGGACCGAGGCCCAGGTCGGCGAGGATCTGCGCGACCGCGAGCGGATGCGTGATGTAGGGCTCGCCGCTCTGACGCTTCTGCGCCGCGTGCGCCCGGGCGGCCACCTCGTAGGCGCGCTCGATGATGGCGACATCGCCCTTGGGGTGGTGCGTGCGCACCGTGCGGATCAGCTGCTCGAGGCCGTTGCGCGACGGCGCGCGGGAGAAGATGCGCGGCACGAGGCGGCGCAGGGAGGAGCTGGGCGGTGGCGCGACGTTTCCGGCACTGTTGGACGTGGGAACCGTCTCGGCCATCCGCTCACCTCCGCCTTGAATGATCCGTCAATCCTACGCCCGGGCCCACGGCGCCGCGTTCACGCCTCGACGCGTGCGCGTTCGCGTGCCGCGAGCACCCGGGTGTCGCGCGCCTTCAGCTCCGTCTCGTTCTCGCGCAGCAGCGAGTACAGGGGGGCGGCGACGAAGAGCGTCGAGTAGGCCGCGACGATCGTTCCGACGAAGATCGACAGCGAGATGTCGGTCAGTGTCTGCGCACCCAGCCAGAGCGCACCGATGAACAGGATCGCGCCGGTGGGCAGGGCCGCGACGACGGTCGTGTTGATCGAGCGGATCAGCGTCTGGTTGACGGCCAGGTTGACCGACTCGCCGAACGTCCGCCCCGACTTCTCGCCGTCCTCGCGCGTGTTCTCCCGCACCTTGTCGAAGACGACGGTGGTGTCGTACAGCGAGTAGGACAGGATCGTCAGGAAGCCGATGACGGCGGCCGGCGAGATCTCGAACCCGAACAGCGCGTAGACGCCGACCGTGATCACGAGGACGTCGACGAGGCCGATGATGGCCGCGACGGACATCTTCCACGTCCGGAAGTAGATCGCGAGGATGACGAAGGTCAGCGCGAGGAAGATCGCGAGACCCCACAGCGACTGGCGCGTCACGTCCTGGCCCCAGCTGGGCCCGATGAACGACGAGCTGACGTCCGACTCCTGCACGCCGAACTCCTGCGCGAGCGCGGTCGTGACGGCCTGCGTCTGGGTGTTGGTCATCTGGTCGGTCTGGATGCGGAGGGCGTCCGAGCCGATCGTCGTGACCTTGGTGGTCGCCCCGGGGACGACGGACTGCACGGCGGCGGTCGCGGCGGTCTGGTCGGGGGTCGCGACCTGGTTGACGGTGAACTGCGATCCGCCGGTGAACTCGATCGAGAACTGGATGGGGCGGAACAGCGGAACGAGGGCCGCGCCGATGACCAGCACCGCGGCGATGATGAACCACAGGCGACGGCGTCCCACGAAGGGGAAGGAGGTCTTTCCGGTGTAGAGGTCGTTTCCGAACTCGTTCATGGAGCGCATCAGTCGTCTCCCTCCGTCGTCGAGCTCGGTCTGGTTCCGTTCTTGCCCGCCAGTTCCGCCTGCTTGCGTTCGGCGATCGTCTGCCGGCGCTCCGCCTCTCCGCGCGAGCGTCCGGCGCGCCGGGCTGCGGCACCCTTCGCGCCCTCCGACACCGGCGCACGGAACTGCGCGCGGCCCCGGTAGACGGCGCCGAGTGCTTCGGGGTCCAGGCCCGACAGGGGGTGACCCCCGCCGAAGAAGCGCGTGCGCGCCAGCAGCTGGAGCACGGGATGCGTGAAGAGAATGAAGATCAGGATGTCGATCAGCGTCGTGAGGCCGAGGGTGAAGGCGAAGCCCTTCACCGTCGCATCGGCGAGGATGTAGAGCACGACGGCGGCGAGGATGTTGATCGACTTCGAGATGTAGATCGTGCGCTTGGCGCGACCCCACCCGTCCTCGACGGCGCCCGTGATCGACTTGCCGTCGCGCAGCTCGTCGCGGATGCGCTCGAAGTACACGATGAAGGAGTCCGCCGTGAACCCGATCGTGACGATCAGGCCCGCGACACCGGCGAGCGACAGGCGGAAGCCCATCCGCCACGCGAGGATGCACAGGGTGATGTAGGTCAGCACGCCCATCACGCCGAGCGACGCGATGATCACGAAGCCGAGGGCGCGGTAGACGATCAGCGAGTACAGGGCGACGAGAGCGAGTCCGATCAGACCCGCGATGAGGCCGATCTGCAGCTGCTGCGAGCCGAGCGTCGCGGAGATCGCGTTGTCGCTGACGATGCCGAAGCTGAGCGGCAGGGCGCCGTACTTGAGCTGATCCGCGAGCGTCTTGGCGCTCTCCTGGTTGAACGAGCCGCTGATCTGCGGCTTGCCGTCGAGGATGACGCCGTTCATCGACGGTGCGGAGATGACCGCGCCGTCGAGCACGAAGGCGAACTGGTTCTGCGGGCTCTTGCCGGCCTGCGTGAACGCATACAGGCGCTGGCTCACCTCGCCGAAGGTCTTGGTGCCCTGCTCGTCGAACACGATGTTGACGACCCACTGGCCGTTCTGCGTGTTCATGCCGCTGGTCGCGTCGGTGATCGCCGATCCGTCGAGCTCGACGGGACCGAGGAGATACTTCGCGGTGCCGGTGGGGTCACAGGCGATCAGCGGCTCGCCGGCGGGGCTGTTGGCGGGGTCGTTGTCGGCGGCGGCGCAGTCGTACGCCAGGAACTTCGCCTGCAGCGCGGGGGTGATCCAGTTCAGATCGCTCCCGTCGGTGGGCGACGCCGTCGGCGTCGAGGCCAGGCCCGGGTCGGGCGTGGGATACGGCGTGGAGTTGCCGTCCTCGCCGACGTAGGACGTGCTCGCGGCGGTCGTGGCCAGCACCGCGCGCAGCTGCATCTGCGCCGAGGACTCGATGCGCTTGCGCGTCTCCTCATCGGCCTGGCCGGGGATCTGCACGACGATCTGGTTGCCGGCCTGGGTCGTGATGTCGGCCTCGCCCACGCCGGACGCGTCGACGCGCTGACGGATAATCGCGGCGGCCTGGTTCATCTGGTCGGTCGACGGCGTCGCACCGTCGGGCGTCTTCGCCTCGAGGATGATCTGCGTGCCGCCCTGCAGGTCGAGCGCGAGCTCGGGTGTCCAGGAGCTCTTACCGAAGACGTAGACGCCGAGCGCGTTCACGCCGAACAGCAGGGCTGTGATGACGAGGAGACCGGTCAGTGCGCGCCAGGCACGGCGCACCGGGGTGGGTGTGGCCACGGAGGGTCAGCTTTCTTCGGGAGCGATGCGCGTCTGGATCAGGCCTGGGGCTTCGCGTCGCCCGCGTCGGAGGCCTCGGTCGAGGTCTCGACCTTGCTCGCGGCGCGGTCGTCGCTCACCGAGGTGACCTCGCCGTCGGCGACATCCGCGGCGTACTCGGCCTGGTCGGACTCCGCCTCGATGAACTCGTCCTCGGTGACGGTCCCCTCCTCTTCGTCCACGACGCGCAGGATGGCCTGGCTGTGGACCTCGACCTCCATGCCGGGGGCGAGCTCGACGAACGCGGGCTTGGACAGGTCTTCCCCGTCGTACGCCACGAGCGTGCCGTAGAGGCCGCCCTGGAGGAGCACCTTGACGCCGGGGACCATCGCGCGGGCCTTGGCCTCCTGCTCCGCCTTCATGCGGGTGGCACGACGCCGCGAGCTCCAGAACATGAAGCCGAGCAGCGCCGCCATCGCGACGAGCAGAATCCAATCCATGCGGACACACCTTTCGGGAGCGCGCCGATCGACGCGAAGAAGGCGGCAGAAAGCCTTCAGTGATTATAGGTCATCGAATCTCAGCGCCTCGCCGGGCTGTGCGACGCGTAGATGCGCGTAGGCCTCGGGCGTCGCGATGCGCCCACGCGGTGTGCGCCCCAGGAAGCCGATGCGAACGAGGTAGGGCTCGACGACCGACTCGATCGTCTCCGCCTCCTCTCCCACCGTGACCGCGAGGGTGCTCAGGCCGACCGGACCCCCGCGGAAACGGCGGACCACGGCATCCAGCACCGCGCGATCGAGCCGGTCGAGGCCGATCGCGTCGACGTCGTACAGCTCCAGCGCCGCGGCCACGTGCGCGTCGGATGCGGTCCGGTCCGGCGTGCCGTGCACGATCACGTAGTCGCGCACGCGACGCAGCAGTCGGTTCGCGATGCGGGGTGTGCCTCGGGAGCGGCGGGCGATCTCCGCACGTGCCGAGCGCGGCAGATCGACGCCGAGGACGGCGGCCGATCGCGAGACGACCTGCTCGAGCTCGTCCGGCTCGTAGTACTCCAGGTGCGCCGTGAAACCGAACCGGTCGCGCAGCGGGTTGGGCAGAAGGCCCGATCGCGTCGTCGCGCCCACGAGCGTGAACGGCGCGAGGTCCAGCGGGATGCTGGTGGCGCCGGCGCCCTTGCCGACCATGATGTCGATGCGGAAGTCCTCCATCGCCAGGTACAGCATCTCTTCCGCGGAGCGCGCCATTCGGTGGATCTCGTCGATGAAGAGCACCTCCCCCGGCACCAGGCTCGACAGCAGCGCGGCCAGATCGCCGGCGTGCTGGATCGCCGGTCCGCTCGACAGGCGCAGCGGTCGGCTGCTCTCGTGGGCGACGATCATCGCGAGGGTCGTCTTGCCGAGCCCGGGCGGGCCGGACAGGAGGATGTGATCCGGAGGACGCTGCTGGATGCGCGCGGCATCGAGCAGCAGCTGGAGCTGTCCGCGCACCTTCTGCTGGCCGACGAACTCGGCGAGCGACCCCGGTCGCAGCGCCCCCTCGACCGCGAGCTCGGTCTCGTCCTCGGCGAGGCTCGGATCGCGCGGGTCAGACACCGGCACGCTCCGGACGGGCCGGCCCCAGCTGTGCCAGCGCGAGCTTGAGCAGCGAGGGCACGGATCGACGATCGGCGTCGCCCGCGGCATCCACCACGATCGCGACGGCCTCGACGCTGGTGCGCTCGTTCCAGCCCAAAGCGGTGAGGGCGGCGACCACCTGGCCCGCGATGTCGTTGCCCGCGGATGCCGCGGGCGCCGCCGTCGCGCCGACCCCCGCCGGCAGCTTGCCGGCGAGCTGCACCACGATGAGCTTCGCGGTCTTGGGACCGATGCCCGACACGCGGCGGAAGGGAGCGTCGTCCTCGGCGGCCACGGCGTCGGCGATCTGCGCCACGCTCAGGGACGACAGCACGCCCAGAGCCGACTTCGGACCCACGCCGGACACGCTGAGCAGATGCTGGAACACGGTCAGCTCCTGCCGCTCGGCGAAGCCGAAGAGGGAGAGCGCATCCTCGCGGACGATGAGCGCGGTGTGCAGCATCGCGTCGTCGCCGATGTGGAGGGCGCGGGCGACCTGGGCGGGCACGGCGACGCTGAAGCCGACGCCGCCGACCTCGAGGATCGCCGACTCGGAGTCGAGGTGCAGCACGCGGCCGCGCAGCGAGGAGATCATGCCACCACCCTAGACACCGGTTCGCAGATTTGTTCGATCGACACGCGCCCCGGCCGCCTCAGCGTCGGCTCGCGCGTTCGGCCTCCGCCCAGGCGCGCTGGGCGGGCGTGAGGGTTTCGCCCGTGCCGCCCGCGACCGGCGTCCCCCGCCGCCATCCGTGGCAGAGGGCGATCGCGAGCGCATCGGCGGCATCGGCGGGCTGGGGCAGTGCGTCGAGGCGCAGCACGCGGGCCACCATGGTCTGCACCTGGAGCTTGTCGGCCGAGCCGTAGCCGGTGATGGCCGCCTTCACCTCCGAGGGCGTGTGCGTCGCGGCGGGAAGTCCGTGCTCGGCCGCGAGCAGCAGCGCGATGCCGCTGGCCTGCGCCGTGCCCATGACCGTGCTGCGGTTCTGCTGCGCGAACACACGCTCCACGGCGACGACGTCGGGTCGGTGCGCCGCGAGCACCTCGCGCAGCCCCGCCGCGATGAGCGCGAGCCGCTCCGACACCGGCAGATCCGCGCCCGAGCGCACCACCCCGACGTGGACGAGGGCCGCGGACCGGTCGGCCCGCACGTCGACCACGCCGACGCCGCAGCGGGTCAGGCCGGGGTCGATGCCGAGGATGCGGAGAGCGGATGCCACTCCCCCACGCTAAGCGCCGATGGCTGCGGACGGCGTTTCGACTCGCGGCTGTGCCGCTCGCTCAACGACCGGTTCTCCCGCTCCCCCCCCGGTCGTTGAGCGAGCGGAGCGAGCCGCCCCCCGGTCGTTGAGCGAGCCGCCCCCGGTCGTTGAGCGAGCGGAGCGAGCCGCCCCCCGGTCGTTGAGCGAGCGCAGCGAGTCGAAACGCGGTCGTTGAGCGAGCGGAGCGAGTCGAAACGCGGTCTACTCGTCGTTCTCGAGCTCGGCCTGCACCTCGGCGCTGAGGTCGAAGTTGCTGAAGACGTTCTGCACGTCGTCGCTGTCCTCGAGGGCGTCGATCAGGCGGAAGATCTTGCGCGCGGTCTCCGCGTCGATCTCGACCTTGAGGTTCGGCACGAACTCCACGTCGGCCGACTCGTACTCGATGCCGGCATCCGTCAGCGCGGAGCGCACCGCCACGAGGTCGGAGGCCTCGGTGATGACCTCGAAGCCCTGAGCGTGCGGCTCGATCTCCTCGGCGCCGGCCTCGAGGGCCGCGAGCATCACGTCGTCCTCGCTCGTGCCCTCCTCGGAGACCACGATGACGCCCTTGCGGGTGAAGTTGTAGGCGACCGAGCCGGGGTCGGCGAGCGTGCCGCCGTTGCGGCTGAGCGCGGTGCGCACCTCCGCGGCGGCGCGGTTCTTGTTGTCGGTCAGACACTCGATCATCAGCGCGACGCCGTTCGGGCCGTAGCCCTCGTACATGATCGAGGAGTACTCGACCGACTCGCCGCCGATGCCGGCGCCGCGCTTGATCGCGCGGTCGATGTTGTCCTTCGGAACGGACGTCTTCTTGGCTTTCAGGACCGCATCGAAGAGGGTCGGGTTGCCCTGGAGGTCCGGGCCGCCGAGCTTGGCGGCGACTTCGATGTTCTTGATGAGCTTCGCCCACGACTTGGCGCGGCGGGAGTCGATGACCGCCTTCTTGTGCTTGGTCGTGGCCCATTTGGAGTGTCCGGACATGATCTCCAGTTTACTCAGGCGACACCGCTGCTCTCAGCGCAGGATCTTGACGAGTGTGCGCAGGTTGCGCGTCGTGGTCGTGGGCTTGTACTCGGACCGGCCGAGCAGCCTGCCGAACGGCGTGTCCAGCGTTCGTCCCTTCTCGGGGCTCCAGTAGACGACGCCGAATCCGGGCTGCGTGGGGTCTTCTGCGGGGTCGAGGGATGCCGCGGCATCCACCAGCGCGTCGCGCACCGCCAGTTCGCTGCAGAAGACGACGTAGGGCTGTCGAGTCTCGTCGTCGGCGTCGAACGGGTACGTGGTCGTCGCGGCTTCCAGCTCGTCGAGCGTGATGAGCACGATCCACGCGTCGTAGTCGAACTGCTCCCGCAGAGCCGCCTCGATCCGCGCCTTGAGGCCGGCCCGTCCCGTGACGTCAACGTCGGTCGAGAAGCGGGCGTTGCCGCTGGCGAGCACCGTCTTCACGTCGTCGAATCCGAGCCGGCGCAGCAGCGCGGCCAGGTCCGCGCTGCGGATCGTGATGCCGTTGACGTTCACGCCGCGAAGCAGCGCCACCCAGGTCGTCATGCCGCCACGTTAGCCCGCCGCACCGACACCACACGCTCGAGGACGGTCAGTGGGGCGGGCGCAGGTCGCTGAGCGCGGTCGTTCCGCGGCAGCCGAGCTCGCCCGGCTGCAGGTACACGCGCGGCGCGTACACCCGCTCGGTCACGCCATCCACGCGGCGCACGAGCACGCATCTGCTCTCGGTGCCCATCGAGGCTCCGAGCGCGCCGTCGGCGGTCCGCACGACCTCGAGCGGGGCGAGTTGTTCGTACGGACCGGTGGGCGGGGTGAGCCGGGCCAGGATCGCGCTCTCCAGCTCGCTCGTCGAGGCCGTCGCAGAAGCGTCGCCGACCACGGCGAGGATCGCGTCGGCCGCCTCCTCGGGGACCACGAACACCGGGGAGGTGTCGGGTGGCGCCGTCACCGCCGTCGCTCGGTCGGGGCAGTCGATCGTGCGGACCGGGCTGGGAGCGCCCCACGGCCGCTCGTGAGCGACGGCTCCGTACCTCGTGAAGTCGACGGCGTAGCACGACGTGCTCGACACGGTGTCGGCGGACCACATATCGGTGCTGCGTGCGGTCATCTCGACGCGGAAGGACAGCGTGCCGAGCGGGTCGATCGGCTCCTGCGCGGTCTGCGGCGTGATGCCGATGAGGGTGATCGTGCTCCGGTCGCCGGTGGCCTCCGTGGCGAGCCGCGCCCATCCGTCGATGTCGGAGGCCTGCCGAGGCGAAATCTCCCCGACGAGCCACGCGACCGCGTCGCGCGCGGCCGCGTCCGCCGGGTTCTCGGGGGCCGCGCATCCCGCGAGGAGGACGACCGAGGCCGCACCCGCCACCGCGCTTCCGATCATCCGCGATGCGCGTCGTGCCATGGTGCGATCCTATGCAGCCGCCTCTGCGGGTCGCAGCATCCGCTCAGCGCGCGCGGGCGGCGACGAGGTCGAGCAACAGCGCGTGGAAGCGCGTCTCCCCCGACATCTCGGGGTGGAAGGCGGTGCCGAGCAGCGCCCCCTGGCGCACGGCGACGACCGCCCCGTCCGGCAGGGAGGCCAGCACCTCGACGTCCGGTCCGGTCTCCACCACCCGCGGTGCGCGGATGAAGGTGGCCGAGACCGGCTCATCGAATCCCGCGACCGCGAGCTCCGTCTCGAAGGAGTCGACCTGCGACCCGAACGCGTTGCGCTGCACGGTGACGTCGAGTCCGCCGAAGGTTTCCTGTCCACGGATGCCGTCGGTGATGCGATCCGCCAGCAGGATGAGCCCCGCGCACGTGCCGTACACCGGCATCCCCTCCGCGATCGCGGCGCGGATCGGCTGCTGCAGGCCGAAGGTGCGCGCCAGCTTGTCGATCACGCTGGACTCGCCGCCCGGGATGACCAGCCCGGAGACGGCGGCCAGCTCGGCGGGTCGGCGCACCGCGACCACCTCCGCGCCCAGCGTCTCGAGGCTCCGGACGTGCTCGCGGACGTCGCCCTGGAGGGCGAGGACGCCGACTCGCGGCATCCCCGTCGTCACCATCCGCGCTCGGCGAGGCGGTGCGGCGCCGGGAGGTCGGAGACGTTGATGCCGACCATCGCCTCGCCCAGGCCCCGGGACACGTCGGCGATGACGGCCGCGTCGTCGAAGAAGGTGGTCGCCTTCACGATCGCGGCAGCCCGGGCGGCCGGGTTACCGCTCTTGAAGATGCCCGAGCCGACGAACACGCCGTCGGCGCCCAGCTGCATCATCATCGCGGCATCCGCGGGCGTGGCGACGCCGCCGGCGACGAACAGGACCACCGGGAGCGTCCCGGTCTCCGCGATCTCGGCGACCAGCTCGTAGGGGGCCTGCAGCTCCTTGGCGGCGACGTAGAGCTCGTCGCGCGAAAGCGCCCCGAGCGCGGCGATCTCGCCGCGGATCTTGCGGATGTGCTTCATCGCCTCGGAGACGTCGCCGGTGCCGGCCTCGCCCTTGGAGCGGATCATCGCCGCACCCTCGGTGATGCGCCGGAGGGCCTCGCCGAGGTTGGTGGCCCCGCAGACGAAGGGGACGGTGAAGTTCCACTTGTCGATGTGGTTGACGTAGTCGGCGGGAGAGAGCACCTCGGACTCGTCGATGTAGTCGACGCCGAGCTCCTGGAGAACCTGCGCCTCGACGAAGTGGCCGATGCGGGCCTTCGCCATGACCGGGATCGAGACCGCCTCGATGATGCCGTCGATCATGTCGGGGTCGCTCATCCGCGACACGCCGCCCTGGGCGCGGATGTCGGCGGGCACGCGCTCGAGTGCCATGACCGCGACGGCGCCGGCATCCTCGGCGATCTTCGCCTGATCGGGGGTGACGACGTCCATGATGACGCCGCCCTTGAGCATCTCGGCGAGTCCCCGCTTGACGCGGGACGATCCGGTGACGGGAGTGGACACGGCGGGCTCCTTCGGGAGGGTTCGGATGCCGGATATTGGCCTAGGCCAAAACGTAGCATGATCTGTCACATAGACTTCACGGTGTGACCAGCCCCCGCGGATCGACCACCGAGGTCCGCATCGTCGGCGCCACCGCCACCGAGATCGCCGACAGCGTCCGTCAGCACGTCGAGCGCGGCGTCCTCTCCCCCGGTGCGCCGCTGCCACCGGTGCGAGCGCTCGCCGATGAGCTCGGCGTCAACCGCAACACCGTGGTGGCCGCCTACCGCCTCCTCACCCAGGCGGGCCTGCTCGAAGCGCGCGGCCGCGCCGGCACGCGCGTCGCGGAACGCACCCCGGTCGCGCAGGAGGGCTTCGCGCGGGGCACCGTGCTCCGCGACCTCGCGGCGGGCAACCCCGACCCCGCGCTGATCCCCGACCTCCGCCCGGCTCTCGGGCGCATCGCCGGCCGGCCGGTGCTGTACGGCGAGCCCGTCATCGATCGCGATCTCGCCGCCTGGGCCGAGGCGTGGATGCGCGACGCCGTCGGTGACGACCGCGCCCTGCGCCTGACGATCACCGGCGGCGCCTCCGATGCGATCGAGCGCCTGCTCGCACAGACGCTCACCCGCGACGACGCCGTCGCCCTCGAAGACCCCTGCTTCCTCGCGAGCCTGAACACCGTCCGCCTCGGCGGCTACCGCCCGGTCGCGGTTCCGGTCGACGACGAGGGCATGACCGTCGACGGCCTCCGCGCTGCGCTGGATGCCGGGGTGCGCGCCGTGCTGCTCACGCCGCGCGCCCAGAACCCGACCGGCGCCAGCCTGACGGCCGAGCGCGCCGCGGCCCTCCGCGCCCTGCTCGCAGACCACCCGTACGTGCTCGTGATCGAGGACGACCACTTCTCGCTGCTGTCCTCGCGGCCGTTCCACTCGGTGATCGCTCCCGGCCATCATCGCTGGGCGCTCATCCGCTCCGTCTCGAAGTTCCTGGGCCCCGACATGTGCCTCGCGGTCGTCGCCTCCGACCCCGACACCGCCGATCGGCTCGCGGAGCGTCTCAACCCGGGCGCCACGTGGGTCAGTCATCTGCTGCAGCGGCTCGCTCTGGAGCAGCTCACCGACGCGGATGCCGTCGCCGCGGTGGCCGCGGCATCCGCCCACTACGCGGCGCGCAACGCCGCCGCCGCGGCGGCGCTGACCGGGCACGGCGTGCCGGTGTCGGCCGGTGACGGGCTGAGCCTCTGGGTGCCGCTGCCGGTGCCGGCACGCGCGGCATCCGAGCAGCTCATGCGCCGCGGCTGGCTGGCGCGTCCGGGCGACGAGTTCGTGCTCGAGAACGCCCACGCCGCCCGCCATCTGCGCCTCACGGTGCACGACCTGTCCGACGCCGATCTCGCGCGTCTGGCCACCGACCTGGCCGCGGCGATCCCCGCCGCAGCCGCGACTTCGAAAGCAGGATGATCGCCCGATGAAGATCCTCTCCATCCAGTCCGCCGTCGCGTACGGACACGTCGGCAACTCGGCCGCCGTGTTCCCCTTGCAGCGCATCGGCGTCGAGGTGCTGCCGGTGTACACGGTGAACTTCTCCAACCACACCGGGTACGGAGCCTGGCGCGGACCGCTCATCTCGCCCGACGACGTCCGCGACGTCATCACCGGGATCGAGGAGCGGGGCGTCCTCGGGGAGATCGACGTCGTGCTCAGCGGCTACCAGGGTGGGGAGGGCATCGCCGACGTCATCCTCGACGCGGTCGCGCGCGTGAAGTCCGCGAACCCGGCGGCGATCTACGCGTGCGATCCGGTGATGGGCAATGCGAAGAGCGGCTGCTTCGTCGCCCCCGCCATCCCGATCCTGCTGCGCGAGCGCGTCGTGCCGGCGGCGGACATCATCACGCCCAACCAGTTCGAGCTCGGCTTCCTCACGCAGACCGAGCCGGGCGACCTCGCCTCGACCCTCGCGTCGGCCGACGCCGCGCGCGCGATGGGACCGCGCACCGTTCTCGTGACCTCGGTCGAGCGCCCCGACGCACCGGAGGGCACGATCGAGATGCTCGCCGTGACCGACGACGGCGCGTGGATCGTGCAGACGCCGCGCATCCCGATGAAGGCGAACGGGTCGGGCGATGTCACGGCGGCGCTGTTCACGGCCCACTACCGGGCGAGCGGGGATGCCGCGGATGCCCTCGCGAAGACCGTGTCGAGCGTGTACGACCTGCTGCAGACGACGTTCGACGCCGGCGCGCGCGAACTCCAGCTCGTGGAGGCGCAGGAGTTCTACGCCCACCCGCGGCTGCAGTTCCCCGTCACGCAGGTGCGCTGAGGTTCGGCGTTTCGACTCGGCGCTGCGCGCCTCGCTCAACGACCGGGACTCCCCTCGCCCCCGGTCGTTGAGCGAGCGCAGCGAGTCGAGACGCGCCTCGCCCGCGTTCCCGGTCGTTGAGCGAGCGAAACGCCCCTCGCCCGCGTTCCCGGTCGTTGAGCGAGCGAAACGCCCCTCGCCGCGCTCCCGGTCGTTGAGCGAGCGCAGCGAGTCGAAACGCGCCTCGCCCCGTCAGAACAGGTCGTACGGCCAGCGTGCGCTGAGCTCGGGCGAGATCGCCTCCAATGCGGCGCGGGTGCGCTCCACGGCGGTGTCGCTCGTCGTGTCAGCCGCCTCCAACGACGCGAGCACGTGCCCCACCATCAGCCACTCCGTGATCGAGAGGTGCATCGGCGCGAAGCGCGACACGGCCCTCTCGCCGTCGACGTGATCGAAGAACCAGACGTCGCCGCGCGGCCCGAGCCACCATTCGTCGCCCTGGCCGTTGTCGCCGACGATCACCCATCCCGCGGCGACCTCGAGGTCCACCCAGTACAGCGGATCCTGCCGCTCCCGCGTCTCGGCGACGGCGCGGGCGACATCGAACGCGGTGATGTCGCCGCTGAGCTCGACGGTGGATGCCGGCAGCGCCCGGAGCCGGCTCTCGTCGACGTCCAGGGGCTCGGCGCCGTCGTCAGGCCTCCCGACGCTCACCACGACGGCGCTGTCCTCACGCGTGCGGCCAGGCGGAGGCGACGGCTTCGCGCACCTCGCCGAGCAACTGGGGCAGGGCCTTCGTGCGCGCGATGATCGGGAAGAAGTTCGCGTCTGACGCCCACCGGGGCACGATGTGCTGATGCAGGTGTTCGTCGACACCGGCACCCGCGACGGCGCCCTGGTTCATCCCGATGTTGAAGCCGTCGCAGCGCGAGACCTCGCGCAGCACCCGCATGCCCACCTGGGTGAGCGCGCCGATCTCGGCGACCTCCTCCGCGGTCGCCTGGTCGTACGTCGCGATGTGGCGGTACGGGCACACGAGCATGTGGCCGGAGTTGTAGGGGAACAGGTTCAGCAGCACGTACGACGTGACGCCCCGGTGCACGATGAGGCCGTCGGCATCCGACTTCTGCGGCGCCGCGCAGAACGGGCACCCCGATCCGCGGAGCGCGTCGGCGCCCGTGTTGATGTAGGCCATGCGGTGCGGCGTCCAGAGCCGCTGGAAGCCGTCGGGGACGCCGGCGAAGGCGCTCGCCTCCTCGAGAGAGGCGTCTGCGTTTCGACTCGCCTCCGGCTCGCTCAACGACCGGGGGGTCGCCTCCGGCTCGCTCAACGACCGGGGGGTCGCCTCCGGCTCGCTTGACGACCGGGAGGTCGCCTCCGGCTCGCTCGACGACCGGGGGGTCGCCTCCGGCTCGCTCAACGACCGGACCCTCTCATACGAGGTCCGCCGCGGTGTTCACGAGCAGCTTGCCCGAGATCGCGGCGACGATCTTGTCGATCGCCTCGTCGACGGGGATGCCGTTGGTCTGCGACCCGTCGCGGAAGCGGAACGAGACCGTGCCGGCGGAGCGGTCCTGCTCCCCCGCGATCAGCTGCAGCGGCACCTTCTGGGTGGTGTGCGTGCGGATCTTCTTCGGCATCCGGTCGTCGGAGTGATCCACCTCGGCGCGTACGCCGGCGGCCCGCAGGCGCGCGACGATGTCGTCGAGGTACGGTGCGAAGTCGTCCGCGACGGGGATGCCGACGACCTGCACGGGTGCGAGCCACACGGGGAACGCGCCGGCGTAGTGCTCCAGGAGGATCGCGAAGAACCGCTCGACCGAGCCGAAGAGCGCGCGGTGGATCATCACCGGGCGGTGCTTCTCGCCGTCGGGTCCGGTGTACTCGAGCTCGAAGCGCTCGGGCTGGTTGAAGTCGAGCTGGATGGTCGACATCTGCCAGGTGCGCCCGATGGCATCGCGCGCCTGCACGGAGATCTTCGGTCCGTAGAACGCGGCGCCGCCCGGGTCGGGCACGAGCTCGAGCCCGGATGCCTCGGCCACCTCGCGCAGGGTCTCGGTCGCCTCGGTCCAGAGCTCGTCGGCCCCGATGAACTTCGGGTTGCCGTCTTCCTTCGTCGACAGCTCCAGGTAGAAGTCGTTGAGACCGTAGTCGCGGAGCGTCTGGAGCACGAAGTCGAGGCTGTGGGTGAGCTCGCCCTTGACCTGGTCGGCCGTCACGTAGATGTGGGTGTCGTCCTGGGTCATGCCGCGCACGCGCGTGAGGCCGGAGAGGGTGCCGCTCTTCTCGTAGCGGTACACCGACCCGAACTCGCTCAGCCGCAGCGGCAGCTCGCGGTACGAGCGGCCGCGCGAGCGGAAGATCAGGTTGTGGAACGGGCAGTTCATGGGCTTCAGGTAGTACTCCTGGCCCTCCCGGCTGACGTGGCCGTCGGCATCCACGACCTCGTCGAGCACCATGGGCGGGTACATGCCGTCGGCGTACCACTGCAGGTGTCCGCTGGTCATGAACAGGTCGCCCTTGGTGATGTGCGGGGTGTTCACGACCTCGTAGCCGCTCGCGAGCAGACGCTCGCGCATGTAGCGCTCGATCTCGTAGCGGATGATGCCGCCCTTGGGATGGAACACGCTGAGGCCGGGGCCGATCTCGTCGGGGAACGAGAAGAGGTCGAGCTCCTTGCCGAGCTTGCGGTGGTCGCGCTTGGCCGCCTCTTCCAGACGCTGCTGGTAGGCGCGCAGCTCGTCCTTCGTGGGCCACGCGGTGCCGTAGATGCGCTGCAGCTGCGGGTTCTTCTCGCTGCCGCGCCAGTATGCACCGGCCACGCGGGTGAGATCCCAGCCGTTGGACACGTAGCGGGTACCGGGAACGTGCGGACCGCGGCACAGGTCGCGCCAGGCCACCTCGCCGTCGCGGTTCACGTTCTCGTAGACCGTGAGCTCGCCGGCGCCGATCTCGGCCGACGCGCCCTCGGCGGCGTCGGCACCCGAGCCCGGACCGCCGGCGAGCGAGATGAGCTCGAGCTTGAACGGCTCGTCGGCCATCAGCTCGCGAGCCTCGGCCTCGTCGACCACGCGGCGCACGAACCGCTGGTTCTCGCGGACGATGCGCTCCATCTCCTTCTTGATGGCCTTGAGGTCGTCGGGAGTGAAGGGGTCGACGTTGCCGAAGTCGAAGTAGAAGCCGTCGGTGATGGGCGGGCCGATGCCGAGGTTGGACTGCGGCTTGATGCGCTGCACGGCCTGAGCCATGACGTGCGCGGTCGAGTGGCGCAGGATCGACAGGCCGTCGGGGCTGTCGACGAGGACCGGCTCGACCTCGTCGGCGGCCGTGACGACCGTCGCGAGGTCTTTGAGGTCGCCGTTGACGCGCAGAGCGACGACGGAGCGGTCGGGGAACAGGGTGAAGCCGTCGGCGGGGTAGGTCACGGCCGCCGCGGGTGAGACGTCAGTCAAGGAAGGTCTCCAGAAGATGGATCGGATGGGATGCTCAGCTTCGGGCGCCGCGCGCCCTGCCCGCTCAGGCCCAGATCGTTCGTGCACCGGGCGTTCGGGTGCCGGTCGCGAAGGCGCTGATCCGGCTCTGTTCCATGTGTGCAGTCTATCGCCGCACCGGACCGCTCGATGAGGGTCCATGATGGATGCCGTGATGCTTGCCGTGGTCGGAGCGGTGCTGCTGCTCCTGGGCGGCGCCGCCGTCGTGTTCGGGGTGCTGCCACCGGAGGCCGCCCTCGAGATCGGCGATCGGGTCTGGCCGATCCTGCTCTTCGTCGTGGCAGTCACGGTCGTGGCCGAGCTCGCGGCGCAGGCCGGTGTCTTCGACGCCGCCGCGGCCCGGCTGGCGCGCCTGTCACGGGGGCGCGTGATCGTCCTGTGGCTGATGGTCGTCGCGTTCGCGGCGGTCGTGACCGCCTTCCTGTCGCTCGACACCACCGCGGTGCTGTTGACGCCGGTGGTCGTCGCGGTGGCGCGCGCGAACGGACTGTCGCCGATGCCGTTCGCGTTCGCGACGGTGTGGCTGGCGAACACGGCGTCGCTGTTCCTGCCCGTGTCGAACCTCACCAACCTCCTTGCCGCGCACCGACTGGGCGATCTCGACGCCCTCGGTTTCCTCGTGCTGCTCGGCCCGTCGGCGGTCATCGCCACCGTCGTCACGGTCGTGCTCCTGTGGCTGACGAATCGCCGCGACCTGCGCGGTCGGTTCACCCCCGCGCGGCCGCCGCGCGTCGCCGACCCGGCCCTGCTGCGCATCTCCGGCGTGGTGCTCGTCGTCATGTTGCCGCTGCTGGTCATCGGCATCCCGCCGTGGATGCCGGCGCTCGGCGCCGCCGTCGTGCTGTCGGTCGTCTTCGCCTGGCGCTCGCCGCGTGTGCTGCGGTGGGCTCTGGTCCCGTGGCAGCTGGTCGTGTTCGCCTCGGGGCTCTTCCTGGCGGTCGGTGCCGCCGAGGCGCTCGGGTCGGGGGCGCTGCTGGCCGCGGCGACCGGAACGGGTGAGGATCTCGTCTCGCTGTGGCAGGTCGCGGGCGTCGGGCTCCTGGGTGCGAACGTCGTCAACAATCTGCCGGCGTACCTCGCGCTCGAGTCGGCGGCGGGCTCCCCCGTGCGTCTGGCGGCTCTGCTGATCGGCGTGAACGCGGGACCGCTCATCACGCCTTGGGCATCGCTGGCGACGCTGCTGTGGCACGAACGGTTGCACGCCGTGGGCGTCGATGTGCCGTGGAAGCGCTACATCCTGCTGGGGCTCGTCGTCGCCCCGGTCACGGTGGCGCTGGCCGTCCTCCCGCTCGCGCTGCGCTGAGTCCGGCGCGGGAGACCCGGTCGGATCGTGGGCAGGCGGGCTCAGAGGTTCTTGAGGGCCTCTCGGGCGCTGAGGGGGCTCAGACGGTGTGCGGCGACGAACGCGCGCGCCTCGTCGGGTCTCGTGCGCGCGGCATCGCGCAGCGCCCACCCGATCGCCTTGCGGATGAAGAACTCCGGATCGTCGGCGTTCTGCTCGATGACATCGGTGAGCAGATCGAGGTCGAGACGGTCGCGTCGGCCGAGCTGCGCGATGATCGCGAGCCGCCGCATCCACAGGTCGTCGTCGACGCTCCAGCCGCGCACGAGCAGGGTCGCCTCCGCGGCGTGGGCGTCGAGCAGGTCCGCGACGCGGTGCGCGAGCTCGTCCGTGATGTCCCACCACTGACCCGTCCGCACCATGTGCGCGATCAGCGGGACGATCGCGAGGTCGCCCTTCACCGGTCGCAGCGCGAGCAGGGCCAGCGCGGCATACCGCTCCTCGCGGAACTGCGCGCCGTCCCAGAGGGTGAGCGCGGTCTCCTGCAGCACGACGCCGTCGCGGATGCCGCGCGCGCGGGCGTGTACGAGCCGCCTCGCGGCGGGCACCCGCACGCCGAGGAACGGCATCGCCGACTTCATGTAGGCCTGCTGGCCGGCGGCGCGCGCGGGGTCGGCGGCGAGCCGCAGATCGGCGCGGATCGCGTCGGCGAGCTCGTCCATCTCCGGCGTCAGCCGACGGTGAGATCGACCTGGATCTCACCGGCGAGTGCTTCGAGGGCGCTCGTGAGGGCACCGGCATCCGCATCGGCCGGCAGGCTGACGGTGACGGTCGCCTCGAACAGGCTGCCGCCCGCCATGGGGGCGTCGAGCGTACGGCTGCGGAAGGTGTCGATACTCAGGGCGTGGGCCGCGATGGCGGCGGTGACGTCGCGGACGATCCCGGGGCGGTCGTTGCCGAGGACCGTGAACGAGACGGCGTGCGGTGTCGCGATCGACGTCGGTGACGGTGCGTCGTGGGTCGTGATCCGCAGCAGGCCGTCGAGGCCGTTCAGCGCCGTGATGAGGGACTGCTGCTGGTCGTCGGGCACCGACACGAGCACGATGCCGGCGAACGCGCCCGCTAGTTCGGCGAGCTCGCTCTGCTCCCAGTTGCCACCGTGGTCCGCGACGGTGTGGGCGAGGGCGCTGACGAGACCGGCGCGGTCGTCGCCGACGACGGTGAGCACGAGGTGGGCCATGCCGCGAGCCTAATGCTCAGGCCACGGCGGGTGTGAGCGTCGCTCCGCGGCGGCGCATCGATTCCACCAGGACGATCAGGAGCAGCGTCAAGGCGAGCGCCACCCACCCCGACCCCAGGCC